>NZ_ANBC01000468.1:31355-32700 GCF_000341125.1 Nocardiopsis lucentensis DSM 44048
CGCACCGGGACGGCAACGGCGTCATCGTGTGGCGACGGGTGGAGGAACCATGCCGGGGATGCGCCGGAACAGGTAAGGAACACAGCCCGGTCGCCGTTGTGTAGACGGGCTCGGGTTCTGTTTCTCGGAGCGGGTGCCCACGGGTTCGCCGTTCGGGCGCCGCCGGGGCGCCGAAGGCGAGTACCGTGCCCGCGGGCGCTCGTCGGGGGTGGTGCCCACGCGTCGCCTGTGGCGCCTCTGCGGGCGATGACGGGCGAGGCGAGGCGGAGGGCCCGAAGAACGGTCTCGCCCTGATGAGGAGGATCGACGTTGGACTGGGTGACCTACCTGTCGCCGAGCGGAGGCGGTGCCCGTCTCGGCGCTCTGGAGGACGGTGACGTTCTCGGCTGTCCCATGACCGACGACCTGGCAGCCCTGCTGGACGCGGGGCCGGAGGCGATGGCGGAGGCGTACGCCCGCGCCGTGGACGACCCCGTGGAGATCATCGTCGAGCCCGAGGCCCGGATGTGCGCCCCGCTGGTTCCCGACGACCCCGTCCGGGCGCGCTTCGGCGGCACCGAGGTCGAGGTCGCCCCTGACCTGGTCCGCGGCGTGGACGACGGTGTGGTGTCCGGCGCCCTGAGGGCGTGGGTCGGCCTGGCCGCCGTCTCGGGCTCGGAGGGGGCCGCGACGGCCTTCACCACGGCCTGCCTGTGGCTCGACGGGGCCGGGACGCCCCTCCAACTGACCCTCGGCCCGGACCTGGTCACACGGGACGAGTTCGTGGACGGCGAGGGCGAGACGGTGGAGGAGTTCTCCGCCTCCGTCGGCGAGGAGGAGAGGGGCCTCGGAGGGGTCGCGCCGGGGGATGCGTGGTTCACCTCCGGAACCGGCCGGGTGCGCGCCCTGCTGTGTCTGGACACCGGGCCCCTGGAACCCGACGACGAGCTGAACGTGTACCCCGGTGTCCTGGGCGGGTTCGAGGTCCGGGTGGGCTCACTGGTCTGACTCTGGTCGGGGACGCCGGCCGGGGTCTCACCCGGTGAACTCCCAGTGCCAGGGCTCGAAGCCGTTGCGCGCCCAGTGAGGGTTGACCCAGCCGTGCGTGGGCGCGTGGGAGAGCATCCAGGCGTGTTCCGGGCTGCCGAGTTCGTGTACGCCGCCGCACAGGTCCACGGCCAGGCCCAGACCGTGCTGGCTGGTGCCGGGGTGGGCGGCCATACCGGGCAGCATCTGCTGGAACAGCAGCACCTGCTCGTGGTACGGGCGGTAGGAGTCGGCCACGCACAGCGGACTGCCGAACCGCTCCCGGTAGGCGGCGTCGAGCCCGACGAACGCCACCGCCGCGTCCGGCCGCAGCCGCTCC
>NZ_ANBC01000469.1 GCF_000341125.1 Nocardiopsis lucentensis DSM 44048
TGACCGCCGCCGTCACCGCTCGCGCACGCCAAGGTGCTCGTGGCCGGAGCGGTCACCGCGTGGCCGGTGTCAGCCACATGGTCCCCTTCCGTCCCATCGGCCCTTTCCGCCTCCTCAGCCTCCTCCGAAGCGGCTTCGGTCCCCCGCGTCGCGCGGCGTTCGGCGAGCAGCGTCTCCAGCCGGCTCCGCTCGTCCAGCAGCTCCTCGAACCGCTCCTCCTGGGTGCTGACCGCGGCTTCGGCGCGCTCGCGGGCGGCGGCCGCCGTCTCGGCGGCCTCGGACTGCTCCTCCTCGGCTCCCCTGGCCAGGTCGGCGAGGGTGCCCGCCGCCACGCGCGCGGCCTCGGCCCGGTCGAGCTCGGCGGTGCGGTGCCCGGCGAGCAGTGTCAGGTAGGCCCCGCGTTCGAGCAGCTCCTCCGGCCCACCGAACCAGGCCGCCGCCGGGTGCGGTGCCCCGCCCTTGTAAGCGGTGGCGGCATGGCGCGCGGCGGCCAGGCGTGAGTCCTTCCGCCGGGCCCGGGCGGTGGCGGCCCGTTCGTCGGCCGCCTTCCGGCGGGCGGAGACCTCGGCCAGGTGCTCGGCCTCGTGCCGGTAGTCCGCGATCCGCTCCACGGCGGTGCCGCGCAGGTCCTCCAGCTCGGCGCGCAGGACCGCCAGCTCCACGCGCACGTCGCCGAGTTCGGTCTCCTCCGGGGAGTCGGATGTCGCGTGGGCCGCGCCCGACGCGGCGGAGGACAGGACGAGGAGGAGAGCCGTCCCCCATGCGAGAGCGGTGTTGACCGAAAAGTCGCGTCGGATGTCGCGGGAACGCTCGGTTCGGAAGCCGGTACTGACCGTGCGCGGAGATGGGCGCGACGGGGTGCGCATCATCAGTTCCTCCCCGGACCTGCATATACGTCATGTCACGATGTCATGTCGGGTCGGTCGTGATGGGGAGGCTGGGTGCGTGTCCAAATAGTTACCAGGCCTGAATGGGGGTTTTCGGACAGCACGGATGACCTGGGAAGTTGGTCAAAATGTCGACGTACGGGGCAGGATGGGTCCGGATGCGCGTGGATGATCCCGCCGAAGGCCATCAAACGGTCGAAGCGAGTCCTTCTCGCCCATTGGTACGCTATCCACCGCACGCGCACCTAAGAATCCTGTTAGGTGGGCGGCGCCTCTCCTCCCAGGCGAGTCCGGCGGACAGTCTTCCCATCTTCCCCAAACTCCCACCGCTTCCTGATCCGGCGGGCCGCATGGTCCGATCCGATCCCATCCGAGGGCCTCTTCGGTCAGGAGTGGTCAATCCCTGGGTTCAACAGCCGTTCGAGGCGGTGACACGAAAGGTTGCGAGGGTCCGTGTCGACACGAGCGACAGCAAGCGGGGCCAATGCGCAGAGCGGGGCAGCGCAGGCCGAACATGCCGATGCCGCGCCTCGGCGCAGAGCCGACTGGTGGCGGCCACGTAACTGGCGGGTGCGCTCCCGACTGGTGGCCCTCATCGTCATCCCCACAGCCGTGGCCCTCGCGCTCGGTGGTCTGAGGGTCTACGAGTCCACGGACACCACCATCACCCACGCGCACATCGAGGACCGCGCCAACGTCGGTGTCATCATCGTGGAGTTGGCCAACCAGCTCGGTCGGGAACGCTCGGCGAGCGCGGTCTACATCTCCGACGACCCCGATCCCACGCGCCGCTCCGACGAGCTGCGCCAGCGGTTGGAGGAGGAACGCGACGCCTCCCGCGAGCTCCAGACCAGCCTCACGGCCGAGCTCTCCGCGATGGGCGACATGGACGGCAGTCTCGCGCAGACCCGCCTCGACACCATGCTCAGCCAGTTGGACAGCCTGGACTCCCTGCGCAACGAGGTCGACGAGACCCGTGTGACCGTCCTGCCCGTGGTCACGAACTACCGCACGATCTCTCGGTCGCTGCGCGAGTTCAACCAGACCATGGCCGACCAGAGCTCCGACACCGACCTGCGTGAGGCCGTGCGTGCCCTCACCGCGCTGTCCAGCGCGCGCGACCAGCTCTCCTACGAGACCGCGCTGATGAGCCACTCGCTCTCGCGCAACACGATGACCGGTGGTATCGCCGAGGCGATCGAGTCGAGCCGCGCGCGGTACGAGAACGAGCTCTCCAACTTCGTCCAGGCCGCCTCGGTCGAGCAGCGCGCGATCTTCGACGAGAACTTCACCGGCCTGGAGGTCAGCCAGGTCTCCACGATGCGCATGCGCGTCATGTACCGCGCCGAACGCAACGACTCCCTGACCGGTGTGACCTCCAACGACGGTCCCGAGGACTACCAGGAGATCGCCGACACCGCGCTCGACCTCCTCCAGACGGTCGAGAGTGAGATCGCCGGGGCGATCGCGGAGGACGCCGACGAGCTCGGCAACGCGGCCATGATGCGCACCATCACCGACCTCGTCGTCGTCGCTCTGGTCCTCCTCGCGGTGTTCATCCTGACCTCGCTCGTGGTCCGCTCCCTGGTGCGCCCCCTGCGCACCCTGGAAGACGGGGCCCGCCGCATCGCCGAGCGCGACCTTCCCGACGCGATCAACCGGATGCAGGAGGCGGGAAGCGCCCCCGACGTTCGGGTCACCCCGATCGAGGTCGAGACCAACGACGAGATCGGCGAGGTGGCCCGCGCCTTCGACGACGTCCACCGCGTGGCCCTGACGCTGGCCTCCGACGAGGCCGCCCTGCGCAGCAACGTCAACGCGATGTTCGTCAACCTCTCCCGCCGAAGTCAGACCCTGGTGGAACGGCAGCTGCGCCTCATCGACGGTCTGGAGCAGTCCGAGCAGGACGCCGACCGCCTCTCCGACCTGTTCCAGCTGGACCACCTCGCGACGCGTATGCGCCGCAACAACGAGAACCTGCTGGTTCTGTCCGGCCAGGACAACACCCGCAAGTGGGCTCAGCCCGTCCCGCTGGTCGACGTCCTGCGCGGCGCGGTCTCCGAGGTCGAGCAGTACGAGCGCGTCAACGTGCGCGCTCCCTCCCACATCTCCGTGCTCGGCCGTCCGGTCAACGACGTGATCCACCTGGTCGCCGAGCTGGTCGAGAACGCCACGTCGTTCTCGCCGCACGACACCGAGGTCCTGGTCAGCGCCAAGACCCTCGCCGACGGCGGTGTCCAGGTCGATGTCACCGACAGCGGTATCGGTATGGCTCCCGAGGACCTGGCGGCGATCAACGCCCGCCTCGCGGCCCCGCCCGTCATCGACGTCGCGGTCTCGCGCCGCATGGGTCTGTTCGTGGTCTCGCGCCTGGCCCACCGCCACGGCGTCCGACTCACCCTCATGGAGGCCCACGGCGGCGGCACCACCGCCCGCATCATCTTCCCGGCGGACCTGCTCATCACCCCGGTCGAGGGTCAGCACGCCGTCGGCGGCGCCGAGGCCCGCCCCGAGCTGTCCGCCGGCGCGCCCAACACCTACGCCGAGGCCGAGGCGGCCTTCGCCTCCAGCCCCGCGCCCGCCGAGCCCGGCGACCCGTGGCAGGGACAGGACGCCGGGTCCGACCTCAGCTCCCTGGGCGGTCTGCCCAAGCGCCAGCCCGGCGGAAGCCGCGGCGACGAGCACCCGCCGAGCGGCCAGGACCTGTGGGACACCGGCCAGGGCACGGGCGGATCGATGTTCGAGCCGACCAGGGGCGCCGGGACCACGGGGTCGAACGGTTCCGACCTGAACGACGCCCAGCCGGTGGTCGACCCCTACGACGTCTCCGACGAGGAGGAGACCCGGCCCGACGGCACGGGCCGCAGCCTCTTCGACCCCGCTCCCCGTTCCGAGGACGGCGGCGGGTCGGTGTTCGGGGACGGGACGCCCGGCCGCTCGATGGACACCGGTTCGTTCGGCCGTCCCAGCGACACTTCCGCCTTCTCGCGTCCCACGGACACTGGGGCCTTCAGCCGCCCCACGGACACCGGGGCGTTCTCCCGTCCCACGGACACCGGGGCGTTCAGCCGCCCCACCGACACGGGGAGCCACGGGCGTTCCGACGACCGTTCCCAGGACTTCTTCGGGAACCCGACGCCCGCGGCGGACGGCCACGCCGACAACGGCACCGCCTCCGGCAGGGACACCACCGGCGCCCACGAGCGCCCCGCCGCCCCGTCGGGTGAGGACACCGAGTCCTTCCCCGCGGTCTCCTCGGACTGGACCTCGCGCCCGTCGACGCCCGAGCGTCCCGCCGCTCCGTCGTCCAACGACACCGGGAACTGGCGTACGGGCGGCACGGACTCTCGCGAGGGGTACGGGTCGACCGCGTACCTGTCCCGCCGCTACGGGGGCGCCCAGGGGCCGAACAGCACCGTCGTGCCGCCGACCCCGGCGGGTGAGGGTTCCGACTCGCTGCCGATCTTCGACGCCATCGAGTCCAACTGGTTCAAGCGCCGCAGCGGCGGCCCGACGGTGGACGCCACCGAGACCGGACCGATGCGGCAGGTCGACGCGGANCTCCCGCCCTGGTCAGAGCGGTCAGGAAAGCCAGAGCGGCCAGAGTGGCCAAAGCGGCGCTTCGGAGAGCGAATGGCAGTCCGCGGCCGACCGCGGGTGGAAGGCCGCGCGCACCGCGGCTGAGCCGCTCGCAGGTGGTCTGACTACCTCGGGCTTGCCAAAACGGGTTCCCAAGGCAAACCTTGTCCCGGGGACCGCCCCACGACCGGAGAACTTCAAGCAGATGCCCACGCGCAGCGCGGACCGTGTCCGCAACCGCTTCGCGGGCTTCCAGAAGGGCGTCCGGGAAGGGCGGCACCAGCTGGGTGAGGGCTCGACGGAGGGATGACCTCAGTGGAACATGGTGGGACGGGGTCCCCCTTATTCGCGGAAGCCGGATGCAATAGCATCTACCGAGCTTCTCGGACGGGCTACACCCAGCGCTTGACGAGAGTCGAACACCAGACCCCCGGTGGCCGCCCCCTCAGGCGGGACCGGGCAGGACGCAGGAACAGTGCTGTCACATGCCGTGCCGGCGGTAGCAGTGCGGTGAGACCAGCCGGCGAACTTGGACAGGAGATCAGATGAGTCGACAGGTCAATGAGCTCAACTGGTTGATCACTGACTTTGCCGACCGGGTTCCCGATGTCGCCCACGCGATCGTCGTCTCCTCTGACGGCCTTCCGTTGGCTTCGTCGGCGGGCTTCCCGACTGACAGGGCGGACCAGCTGGCGGCCATCGCCTCCGGCCTCTCCAGCCTGACGCAGGGAGCGTCCCGGGTGTTCGAAGGCGGAGCGGTCGCCCAGACCGTCGTGGAGATGGAACGGGGGCTGATGCTCATCATGGCCATCAGCGACGGTTCCTGCCTGGCGGTACTGGCTGCGGCCGAGAGTGATCTGGGTCTGGTCGCGTACGAGATGACCCTGCTCGTCGAGCGGGCGGGGCGGGCGCTGACACCAACGGCGCGCACCTCGGGAATCCACTGATCCACCACCGACAGGAGGAAGTGGTGGCACCTCACAGTAGAGATGCCGGGAGCGCCTCGTGGTTCGGACAACAGCCGAGCGGTCCCTCCACCGGAGGGATCCCGTCTGTGCCGGGCGGCGGAGATGTTCCTCGACCAATCCAACAACCGTATGAACAACGACCCGCGGCGGGGAGCGCGCCCAGTTCACTGGTCCGCCCCTACGCCGTGACCAAGGGCCGCACCAAGCCGAAGTCGCAGCTTCCCCTGGAGGCGCTGATCTCGGCGACGGCGGCGGCCCGTAACGAGTCTGGGACGCTGACGCCCGAGTGGCAGGCGATCAGCGACCTGTGCCGGGAGTGGCGGTCCGTGGCGGAGATCTCCGCCCTCTTGCGGATGCCGCTCGGTGTGGCACGGGTGCTTGTGGCGGACATGTCCGAGCAGGGACTAGTCCAGATCAGGTCTTCGCTGAACAACGACGCCCGTCCCAACACCAACCTGCTTGAAAGGGTGCTCAGTGGACTTCGCAAGCTCTAGCCCAGCCGAGGAAGGCGGTGCTGGGGGGAACGCGATGACGTCGGTCAAGATCGTCGTCGCCGGGGGCTTCGGTGTCGGGAAGACGACATTCGTTGGCTCCGTCTCCGAGATCGTGCCGCTGACCACCGAAGCGGTGATGACCAGCGCCAGCGTCGGGGTCGACGACCTCGCCAAGACGCCGGACAAGCAGACCACCACCGTGGCGATGGACTTCGGCCGTGTCTCCCTCGACTCCGACCTGATCCTGTACCTGTTCGGCACCCCCGGACAGCACCGGTTCTGGTTCATGTGGGACGACCTCGTCAAGGGCGCCATCGGCGCCGTCGTCCTGGTGGACACCCGGCGCCTGGCCGACTGCTTCCCCGCGATCGACTACTTCGAGGAGGCGCGCCTGCCCTTCATCGTGGCGATCAACGGGTTCGACGGTTACTATCCCCACGCC
This sequence comes from Nocardiopsis lucentensis DSM 44048, assembly GCF_000341125.1. Taxonomy (GTDB): domain Bacteria; phylum Actinomycetota; class Actinomycetes; order Streptosporangiales; family Streptosporangiaceae; genus Nocardiopsis; species Nocardiopsis lucentensis. The sequence goes on from NZ_ANBC01000469.1 coordinate 6,371, forward strand.
GCGGACGAGGTCCGGGACGCGCTGACGCTCAGCCCCGAGATCCCCATCGTCCAGGTGGACGCCCGTGACCGGGCCTCCACCAAGTCGACGCTCATCACCCTCGTCGAGCACGCCATCACGGTGGGGGACCCCGAGGGCGCGGCAGGGCAGCCCACCTCCACTGGCGGCCAGAACTCCTGGCGCTAGCCACCGGGCCGGGGTCCCGCACAGAGCACGGCCCGGTTCCCGCACGGCGGGGACCGGGCGTCCGTGCTGGCATCATGGGGGAATGAGCTCTCCCTCCCAGCCCGACGCCGAGGCGATGACACAGCGGTTCCGACGGGTGGCCGAACAGGTGCTCGACGCCCTCCTGGAGGACGCGCCCGAATGGGCACTGGAGCTGGGTGACGCCCGAGGGGCGGCCCGACTGTCCGACCACTCCGCCGAAGCCGACGCGCGTCGTATCGCCGTGCTCACCGACGCCCTGGGGTCACTGGACGAGATCGACGGCGACCTGATCCCCGAGGGCGACCTGGTCGACCTGGAGATCCTGCGCGCCAAGGTCAGCGCGGACCTGTGGCACACCGCCGAGCTGCGTCCGCGCACCTGGAACCCCCTGCTCCACTCACCGGGAGAGGCCGTCCACGCGCTGCTGGAGCGCGACTCACTGCCGGTGCCCGACCGGTTGGAGGCGATCGCCGCGCGCTGTGCCGCGCTGCCCGACTACCTCGACACCGCCCGCACCCGGCTCTCCGACGGGCCGGGCATGCCGCGTGTGCACGTGGAGACCGCCCTGGCCCAACTCGGCGGGGCCCGCGCGCTGCTCACGGACGGGATCTCGTCCCTGCTCGCCCAGGAGCCCGCGTTGGCCTCCCGGGTCGACCCCGCGCGCGAGGCCGCCCTCGCGGCGGTCGGGGAGTACGGGGACTGGTTGCGCGACCGGGTCGAGACCGCCACCGCCGACCCCCGGCTGGGCGCGCGCGACTTCGCCGCCCAGCTCTGGTACACGCTGGACTCCGAACTGTCCCCCGAGGCGCTGCTGGTGCGCGCGGAGAGCGACCTGCTCGCCACCGAGGAGGTCATCGCCGAGGTCGCCGCCGAGTACGAGGGGCGCCCCCGCCGCTCCGGCCAGGTCGCCGAAGTGCTCGCCGGACTGGCCGACGCCACCGCCACGGACGCCGACGGGATCCGTCCGGCCTGTGCCGACGCGCTGTCCCACCTGTGGGACCGGGTCCGCGAACTGGACCTGGTCACCGTGCACGACGACCCGGTCCGGATCATCCCGATGCCCGAGTCGCGGCGCGGTGTGTCCGTGGCCTACTGCGACCCGCCGGGGCCGCTGGACCCGAACGCGCGAAACCTGCCCACCCTCGTCGCGGTGGCCCCACCGCCCGGGGAGTGGCCGCGGGCACGCCAGGACTCGTTCTTTCGCGAGTACAACGGCACGATGCTGCGCAACCTCATGGTGCACGAGGCCGTCCCCGGCCACGCGCTGCAACTCGCGCACGCCGCCCGCCACGACGGGGGGACGCGGGTCCGCAACACGCTGTGGAGCGGCACGTTCGTCGAGGGGTGGGCGGTCTACGCCGAGGAGGTGCTCGCGGGCCACGGCTGGGCCGACGGCACCGCCGCGGCGGCGCGCCGCGGCAACCTGGCCCTGCGGCTGATCCAGCTGAAGATGCGGCTGCGGGCGGTCCTCAACGCCGTCCTCGACGTGCGCACGCACACTCGGGACATCACCGAGGCCGAGGCGATCGCCCTGCTCACCGAGCGCGGTCACCAGGAGGAGGGAGAGGCGGTCGGCAAGTGGCGCCGGGCCCAGCTCACCAGCGCGCAGCTGTCGACCTACTACGTGGGCTACACCGAGGTCGCCGAGATCGCCCGCGACCTCGCCGCCCACCGGCCCGGGCTCACCGAGCGAGAGCGCCATGACGCGATGCTCGCGCACGGTTCTCCGCCACCGCGCCACCTGCGCACCCTCCTGGGATTGGAGGGGCCGTACTAGTTTCCCGGGCCTGCGACGCAATCGCTCCCTCTCACGGGCGCCTGCGGCGCGGTGCCCGCCCGTCGCCCTCCACCACCCTCAAAGGACGCCTGCGGCGCGGCACCTTCCCGTTGTGCTCCTATGCTGGGGACGCAGCATCCCATGAGAGACGTGACGAAGGAGGCAGGGGCTCCCTCCCCGGTGCGAGACCGGGGCACCCGCCCCGGAAAACCGATGAGCGGTGTCGAGAACGAGCCCCAGGGCGGGCAGTCCAACCCCCCCGGCGCGGGGACCGGGACCCCCGACGGGTGGGAGCGGCTGTGGACGCCGCACCGCATGGCCTACATCAAGGGCGAGGGCAAGCCCACCGGGTCGGGCCCCGAGGACGGCTGCCCCTTCTGCGCGGCGCCCGGGCTCGATGACGCCGAGGGACTCGTGGTCGCTCGAGGCAAGACCGCTTTCGTCGTGCTCAACCTCTACCCGTACAACAGCGGACACCTGCTCGTGTGCCCCTACCGCCACGTGTCCGCCTACACCGCGCTGGACGAGGACGAGACCGCCGAGGTCGCGGCCCTCACCCAGGCCGGAATCCGCGCGCTCACCGACGCCTACGGGCCCCAGGGGTTCAATGTCGGCATGAACCTCGGTACCGTGGCCGGTGCCGGGATCGCCGCCCACCTGCACCAGCACATCGTGCCCCGCTGGGGTGGCGACACCAACTTCATGCCGGTCATCGGCCACACCAAGATCCTGCCCGAGATGTTGGAACAGACCCGCCGAAAACTGGCCGAGCACTGGCCCGTGGACTAGGTCGTGCGGGGTGGACGCCCCCCGTCGCGCGGCAGAGGACGTGTCCGCCACACACGCCCCCACGCCCAGCCGTCCCGCGCCGCCCGCACCGACGACCGGGCGGCGCGCCACCCCCGCCGGGCGCGGATCCCACCCCCGAGACCGTTCCCGCCCTACCATCACAAGAAGACATGCTGAGAATCCTTCGCCCCATGATCTCCCGGGTCACCACTCCGCTCGGCCGGAGTCTGGCCCGGATCGGCCTTACGCCGAACATCGTCACCGTCATCGGAACAGTGGGGGTCGTCGCCAGCGCCCTGTACTTCTACCCGCGCGGTGAGCTCTACGCCGGATCGGTCGTCATCACCGTCTTCGCGCTCTTCGACATGCTCGACGGCGCGGTCGCCCGAGCCAACGACAGCGCCAGCTCGTTCGGCGCCTTCCTCGACTCCAGCCTCGACCGGGTCGCCGACGCCGCCATCCTCGCCGGGCTCCTGTGGTGGTTCATCGGCGAGGGCGATGAACCCCTGCTCGCGGGTGTCACCCTCTTCTGCCTGATCACCGGGTTCATGGTCTCCTACATCAAGGCCAGGGCCGAGGGGCTCGGCGTCAACTGCGACGTCGGCATGGCCGAGCGGACCGAACGGCTCATCATCATCCTGGTCGCCGCCGGTGTCGGCGGGTTCGGCGTCCCCTACGTCCTGGCGGGCGGGCTGTGGCTGCTCGCGGGCATGACCCTGCTGACCGTGCTCCAGCGGCTCGTGGAGACCCGAGCGCGCCTGAACGAGCTCGACGAGGGTCCCAGGGACGTCGACACCAACGGCGCCAACAGCGGGGCCTGAGCCGCTCCCAGGGAGGACGAGGAAGCACGACGTGGACGAACGCATGGCCGACCTGGCCTACTCGGCCGGGTGGACGATGGTGCGGCGCTCACCCGAACGCGTCGGCCGGGCGGTGTTCGAGCGGATGGCCGACCACGCCTGGCGCAACCACAACGAGGGGACCCGGGGGCTTGAACGCAACCTGCGCCGCCTGCTCGGCCCCAAGGCCACCGACGCGCAGCTGCGCGCGCTCTCCCGTGCCGGGATGCGCTCGTACATGCGCTACTACTACGAGATGTTCCGCCTGCCCGCGATGGACCGCGAACACGTGCTGGCGCACACCCGGCACAGCGGGATCGAGGCTCTGGAGCGAAACCTGAGATCCGGACGCGGCGTCGTCGCGGCCCTGCCGCACATGGGCAACTGGGACCACGCCGGAGCCTGGATCACCATGCGGGGCTTCGCGCTGACCACGGTCGCCCAGCGGCTGAGCCCGGAACGGCTCTTCCAGCGGTTCACCGCCTACCGCGAGTCCCTGGGCATGGAGGTCCTGCCGCTGACCGGTGGCAAGGACGTCGTCGGGACCCTGGCGCGGCGGCTGCGCGCCGGGGGACTGGTGTGCCTGCTGGCCGACCGCGACCTCGGCGGCGGCGGACCCGAGGTCGAGTTCTTCGGCGAACCGGCGCGCATGCCGTCCGGACCGGCGGCCCTGGCCCTCAACACCGGCGCCGCCCTGATGCCCGTCTCCCTGTGGTACGACGGCCCGTACTGGAACATCCGCGTCCACGACGAGGTCCCCGTCGCCTCCGGCGCCACACGCAGTGAACGGATCCGGGCCACCACCCAGGAGCTGGCCCGCGTCTTCCAGAGTGAGATCGCCGCCCACCCGGAGGACTGGCACATGCTCCAGACCGTGTTTAGCGCCGACCACGAGGCCGACCGCCTGGAGCGGGAGCGGTCCGAGGCGCTCCGGCGTCTCGAACGGGGCGCGTGACCGTGGGCATGCGTGTCGGCCTGGTCTGTCCCTACGCCTGGGACGTCCCGGGCGGGGTGCAGCAGCACGTCGGCGACCTGGCCGACGCGCTGACCGGCATGGGCCACGAGGTGTCGGTCCTGGCCCCCGTCGGGGAGGCCGACACCGACCTGCCCGACCACCTGGTGCCGGCGGGCCGCCCCGTCCCCGTGCCCTACAACGGTTCGGTGGCGCGCGTCAGTTTCGGACCGCGCACCGCGGCGCGGGTGCGCCGGTGGATCGACGACGGCGCCTTCGACGTGCTGCACATCCACGAACCCTCGGCGCCCAGCGTCTCCCTGCTGTCGTGCTGGGCGGCCGACGGCCCCATGGTCGCCACCTTCCACACCAGCAACCCGCGCTCCCGGGCGATGTCGGCCGGGTCGGGGGCGCTGCGCTCGGCCATGGAGAAGATCAACGCGCGCGTGGCCGTCTCCGAGGCGGCCCGGCGCACACTGGTCGAACACCTCGGCGGGGACGCCGTGCTCATCCCCAACGGCGTGTCCGTGCGCCGCTTCGCCCACGCCGACCCGCTGCCGGGTTGGCCCGGGGACGGCGGCTCCCTCGCCTTCCTCGGCCGCCTCGACGAACCGCGCAAGGGCCTGGCCACCCTGTTGGAGGCCTTCGCGCTGCTCGCGTCCGAGCGCCCGGGGCTGCGGGTCCTGGTGGCCGGGCCCGGTGACCCCGGACCCGCCCTGGAGTCGGTTCCCGCCGACCTGCGTGACCGGGTCGTCCTCCTCGGACGGCTCGACGACGCCGACAAGGTGCGCGCCTACCACTCCGCCGACGTGTTCTGCGCGCCCAACCTCGGCGGGGAGAGTTTCGGGATCGTCCTCACCGAGGCGATGTCGGCCGGGGCGGCGATCGTCGCCAGCGACATCCCCGCCTTCGCGTCCGTCCTGGACGGGGGCGGGGCGGGCGAGCTCTTCCGCGCCGGCGACCCCGCCCATCTCGCGGAACGGGTCGGAGTGCTTCTGGACGACCCCGCCCGCCGCGCCCGACTGGGCGCCGCCGCACGCCGTGCCGTGCGCGCCTATGACTGGGAGACCGTCGCCGCCGAGATCGTCCGCGTCTACGAGACCGTCCTGATGTGGGGCGGCGCGCCCGCCGCCGGGGTCCGCCTGGACAGCGGCCCCCGCGCCAGTGCGCTGCTGCGCCGCGGGGTGGGGTGATCGGTCCTGGTCGAGGACGTCCTGTTCGTCATCATGGTGGCCGCGGCGGTTCTCGCGCTGGTGCTGGTCGCGTTCTACCTGTCGTGGCGGGCCACCCGGCTGGACCGCCTCCACCACCGTGTGGAGACCACCCGCGCCGCCTTGGACGCGGCGCTGCTGCGACGCGGCTCCGCGGTCCTGGACCTGGTCGCCGCGGACGGCCTGCCACCCGAGCGCGCCCGGGCGCTCGCCGACGCCGCCACCGCCGCGCGCCGGGCACCGGAGACGCAACGCGAACTGGCCGAGAGCGCGCTGTCGCGGGCGCTGCGCGCGGCCGTCGAACCATCCGACGCGTTCGGGGGGCTCCCCGACCACCTGACCGAGGTGGCCAGTGCGGCCCGGCGCGTCCACCTGGCCCGCACCTTCCACAACGACGCCGTGGCCGACACCCGCCGCGCCCGTCGGTCCCGGCTCCCGCGCGCTCTGCGCCTGGCGGGTACGGCACCCCTTCCGGATTTCTTCGAGATCGACGACGAACCCCCCGCGATCCCCCCGCCACCGGCCGGACCCGACACCCTGTAAGGGGCCGACCCGCGAAAACACCGATCTGGCCAAAGTGGTCGGTAGGGGGAGGAACTACGATGGAGTGTCGGTAGACCCAGGGTGCGCGGCGCCGGAGGTATCCGCGGACCCCCGCGTGACCGCCGCCGCCGTTCCGGGCCCTACCCACGCTGTCAACACCTACGGGACGGGAGTCCACCACCGTGGCCACCAACGCATCGAACACCGCCGACAACGCCGTCGGTACGCAGCGCGTCAAGCGAGGCATGGCCGAACAGCTCAAGAACGGCGTCATCATGGACGTCGTCACCCCGGAGCAGGCCAAGATCGCCGAGGACGCCGGTGCCGTCGCGGTCATGGCCCTGGAGCGCGTCCCCGCCGACATCCGCAAGGACGGCGGAGTGGCCCGCATGTCCGACCCGGACATGATCGACGGCATCGTCGAGGCCGTCTCCATCCCGGTCATGGCCAAGGTCCGCATCGGCCACTTCGTCGAGGCCCAGGTGCTGGAGCACCTCGGCGTCGACTTCATCGACGAGTCCGAGGTCCTCACCCCGGCCGACGAGGCCTACCACATCGACAAGTGGGCGTTCACCGTCCCGTTCGTGTGCGGGGCGACCAACCTGGGTGAGGCGCTGCGCCGCATCGCCGAGGGCGCGGCCATGATCCGCTCCAAGGGCGAGGCCGGGACCGGCAACGTCGTCGAGGCCACCCGCCACATGAGGTCGATCCGCGGCGAGATCCGCCGTCTGGGCGGGCTCGACGAGGCGGAGCTGTTCGGCGCCGCCAAGGAGCTGCGCGCACCGTACGAGATCGTCAAGGAGGTCGCGACCCTGGGCAAGCTCCCGGTGCCGCTGTTCTCCGCGGGCGGCGTGGCCACCCCGGCCGACGCGGCGCTGATGCGCCAGCTGGGCGCCGAGAGCGTGTTCGTCGGCTCGGGCATCTTCAAGTCCGGCGACCCGGCCAGGCGCGCCGACGCCATCGTGCAGGCCACCCTGCACTACGAGGACCCGGGCGTCATCGCGCGCGTGTCCCGTGGTCTGGGCGAGGCGATGGTCGGTATCAACCTGGATGACCTGGCCGACTCCGAGCGTTACGCGGGTCGGGGCTGGTAGACCGGCTCCGGGTGGCGGGTCCGCCCGCCACCCGCGCCCGCGTATCGATCGATGACACGACGAGTGAGGCCGTTCTTGACCGCCAGACCCACCATCGGCGTCCTCGCCCTCCAGGGCGACGTCGCCGAGCACCTGCACGTCCTGGAGCAGTTGGACGTGCGGACCGCCAAGGTGCTCGGGCCCGACCAGCTCGACACCGTCGACGCCCTGGTCATCCCCGGAGGCGAGTCCACCACCATGTCCAAGCTGGCCGTCCGGTACGGTCTGCTGGAGCCGCTACGCAAGCGCATCGAGGCGGGGGTGGCNNNNCCGGGATGATCATGCTGGCCGACCGCCTGCTCGGCGGGATCGACGGTCAGGAGACGATCGGCGGCATCGACATGACGGTGCGCCGCAACGCCTTCGGTCGGCAGACCGAGTCATTCGAGGCGGCGGTCCCCCTGGAAGGCGTCGGCGAGGAGCCGTTCGACGCGGTGTTCATCCGCGCGCCCTGGGTGGAGTCGGTGGGGCCGGAGGTGACCGTCTTCGGTCGCGTCCCGGGTACCGACGGTGCCGGTAGGATCGTCGCCGTACGACAGGGCGGCCTGATGGCCACGTCCTTCCATCCCGAACTGACCGGCGACGCGCGCATCCACCGCCTCTTCGTCGACATCGTGAAAGGACACGCATGAGCGGCCACTCAAAGTGGGCCACCACCAAGCACAAGAAAGCCGTCATCGACGCCAAGCGCGGCAAGCTCTTCGCGAAGCTGATCAAGAACATCGAGGTGGCCGCGCGGACCGGTGGTGGAGACCCCGAAGGCAACCCGACGCTCTACGACGCCATCCAGAAGGCGCGCAAGAACTCGGTGCCGCTCGACAACATCGAACGCGCCCGCAAGCGCGGCTCCGGTGAGGAGGCCGGCGGCGCCGAGTGGCAGACCATCATGTACGAGGGCTACGCGCCCGGCGGCGTGGCGATGCTCGTCGAGTGCCTGACCGACAACCGCAACCGCGCCGCCTCCGAGGTGCGCGTGGCCGTGACCCGCAACGGCGGGAACATGGCGGACGCCGGTTCGGTGTCCTACCTGTTCAACCGCAAGGGCGTCGTCATCGTGCCGAAGGAGGGCACGACGGAGGACGACGTGACCCTGGCGGTGCTGGAGGCGGGCGCCGAAGAGGTCGACGACATCGGTGAGGCGTTCGAGATCGTCTCCGAGGCCACCGACATGGTCGCGGTGCGCACGGCTCTCCAGGAGGCGGGGATCGACTACGAGTCCGCCGACACCAACTGGCTGCCCACCATGGAGGTCCCGGTCGACGCCGAGACCGCCAAGAAGGTGATGCGCGTAGTGGACGCGCTGGAGGACTCCGACGACGTGCAGAACGTCTTCACCAACGCCGACATCCCCGACGAGGTCATGGCCGAGATCGGCTGACCCTTCGGCGAACCCACGCCGGTGGCCGCACCCCCGCGGGGGCGCGGCCACCGGCGTTGTGAGCCCCGAACCGAGCACACCGCCGGAGCCACGTGGGGAACCGGCGGTCAATCAGGTGTTCAGGTGCTCGCGCCACCACTCCACCGTCTCCTTCAGGGTGGTCTCCAGGGGGGTCGGTGCCAGGCCGAAGGTCTCCTGGAAGTCCGTGGAGTCGACCACGAAGGGCCGGGTGAACTGGTAGCGGACCTCCTCCATCTCGCGCAGGGTCGGCGAGGCCACACCCAGTGCCCGCACCAGCCAACGCGGCATGACGCTGACGTCGACCGTGTCCAGCCCCGCGATCCGCCCGATCTCCTCGGCCATGTGGCGCGCGCTCACCGGAGGGTTGGAGGGCACGTGCCAGGCGCGTCCGAAGGAGCGCTCGTCGGTACCCGCCATGATCAGGGCCTCGACCACGTCGCCGACGTAGCTCCAGGTGTGCGGCTGGTCGGCGTCGTAGAGGAAGCTCGCCGGCCTGCCCCGGAGCAAACGGGGAACGAACCGCTCACCCAGGTGTGACTGGCTCACGCACCCGGGCCCGTAGTAGTCCCCGCACCGGATCTCGGTCACGCGGAACCGCCCCGCCTCGCTCGCGGCGAGGGCGTCTCGCCACATCCGCGCCCGTGCCAGAGCCTTGGCACCGAGCGGATCGAGGGGGTCGGACTCGCGCATGGGGCCCTTCGGCGGCGCGTACACGTAGAGGTTGCCGAGCAGGACGTAGTCGGCGCCGGTGTCCTGGGCGGCGCCCAGTAGCGCGGCGGCCAGGGGCGGCCAGTCCTCGGGCCAGCGGTGGTAGGGCGGGTTCGCGCAGTTGTAGAGGACGTCGGCCCCGTTGACGATCGTGGTCAGACGTGCCTGGTCGGAGGCGTCGCTCGCGATCCGTTCGACCTCCTGGGGGCCTCGCCCCGAACGGCTGACCAAGGTGACCCGGTGCCCCCTGCGATGGAGCGCGCTGGCCAGCGGTGCTCCGATCTGGCCCGCTCCGACGATGACGTGGTGTCCCATGGCCGTGTGTCCGCTCTTGTGTGGGTGCGCGAATAGGAGATCAGTGATCTCCTTTGAGATCAATGCTCTCTGTTTCGGCGGTACGAGTCAAGAGCAGTGCTCTCGAAAAAGATCGCCGTTCTGTTAGCCTGTCCTCATGAGAGCCAGCCAGACCGCCCGTGAACGCGCCCGCGCCGAACTGACCCGGGAGATCATCGAGGCCGCACGCCGCCACCTGGCCACCGAGGGCGCCGTGGGACTGTCTCTGCGTGCCGTCGCCCGCGAGCTCGGTATGGCCTCCTCGGCCGTCTACCGCTACTTCCCGTCCAAGGACGACCTGCTCACGGCGCTGATCATCGACGGCTACAACGCTCTCGGAGAGGCGGTGGAGGAGGGCGACGCCACTCAGGACAGGGCCGACTTCACCGGAAGGTGGCGGGCCTCATGCCACGCGGCGCGCGCGTGGGCCCTGGCCCACCCGCACGAGTACGCGCTGCTGTTCGGTTCCCCGGTGCCCGGCTACCAGGCCCCGCAGGACACCGTCGGCCCCGCCGTCCGCGACACGGCGGTGCTCGGCCGTATCGCGGCGGAGGCCCACCGCGACGGAGCCCTCGGCGCGGGTGGCGACCTTCCCCCCGTCCCGGAGCCGCTGGAGACCACCCCGATCGTTCGTGAACTGTTCCTCGACAGCCCGGACGAGGTGGTGGCCCGCGCCCTCAGCGCCTGGGCGGGGCTCTACGGCTGGATCGGTTTCGAGGTCTTCGGTCAGTTGGACGGTGTCGTGGGCGACCGGGCGGCCGCCTTCGACCAGCACGTGGCGCGCCTGGGGGCCATGATGGGGCTCACCGGCCCCTGAGGGGACGGCCCGCCCGGATTCGACCCCGTGAGTGCTCAGCGCTGAGGATCTCGGCTCGCCATCCGGACGACCCCGTCGGCGGTGACGTCGAACCCCAGGGCCGGATGGTCGTAGTCGACGCCGCCCTCGGAACCCATCAGGACCGGCTTGCCCAGTCGGCGTCCGATCGCGCACAGGAAGTCGCAGAACACGTCCAGCCGTTCCTGCCCCCGCAACTCCCGCAGATCCACGTCGAAGTCGATCTCCTCCGGTGACATGAACCGGAAGATCGCCAGTACGTCGTCGGTCGGCCACACGCGCAGTTCCGGGCGCCCGGAGCCAGCGAGGCGGGACAGCACGGCCTCCGCCGACGGCGGGGCAGTCACGACGGAGTCCTCGGAGTACCGGTGCCGCCAGCCCCTCTCCACCACCAGGTCGAGGAGCGACTGCCAGTCCCGCGCCGAGGTGTCCGGGACACCGACGTCCGGCAGGGCCCCCATCACCTCGGCGTCGAACAGGTCCTCCACGTCTTCCCAGAGCAATCCGTCCACCCGGTCATGGTGGCACGAGCGGATTCCTCGCCCGCCCACGGAACCCCGGCCTGACCGGTTCCGGCCAACGGGTCCTCGACACGCGTGGGAGGTGTCGAAGCGTGATCGGGCGGTGACGCGGAGGAGTAGAGTGTGGCGCGCTGTCCAGCGCCGATTCCGTGCGCTGCGGCTCCCCTATCCGCAACCGAGGAACCAGTATGAGCACCCCTCCGGAACACCCCCACGATCCCTCCCAGCCCTACGGCCAGCAGCCGCCACAGTATTTCGGGCCGCAGGGGGCGCCTCCCGGCGGTCCCGGGCCCCAGGGATACGCCGGACCCGGGAACCAGCCCTACCCGCCCCAGCCCGGATTCGCGCAGGGGGCACGGCCCTCCGGGAAGGGGTTCCTCGGAGCGCTGTTCGACTTCTCGTTCCGCGATTTCGTCACCCCCAAGATCATCAAGGTGCTGTTCATCCTGTGGCTGGCCCTCATCGGGCTGTTCACGCTGATAGGTGTGGTGAGCTCCTTCATCTCGATGGGCGAGGAACCGTTGCTGGGCATCGTCATGCTCTTCGGCAGCCTGCTCATCGGTGCGATCTACGTGCTGCTGTCCCGCGTCGGGCTGGAGATACTCATCGTGGTCTTCCGGATCAGCGAGGACCTCACCGCGATCCGCAAGCAGCGCGGACTGTAGCCCGAGCCGCGTCACTCGGT
>NZ_ANBC01000470.1 GCF_000341125.1 Nocardiopsis lucentensis DSM 44048
GTCGGTGCGTTCGGCGGCGGGCGACCACGTCGACGCACTCCTGGACGGCGTCCGGGGTGAGGTCTCGCCCGACCGTGCTCTGGAACTGCTGCGGTGGGCGCGGTCAGGCGGCCTGTCGCCTTCGGCCGCGGGACTGGAGGGGTACGGGGGCCGGGTGATCGCTCCCCGGATCGCCGAGACCACGCCGGGCGGCGAGCCCGAGACTGCGGTGCGGTCCCTGGTGGAGAGCTACGACGACCTGCGTCGCGGGGCGGCGGCGCGGTTGGCGGCCCTGCCCCGCGCGCGGGTGGCCGAACTGGCTTCCGGTCCGGTGGGCGCGTTGTTCGCGCACGACCGCGACGCGGCGAGCACCCTGCTGCGGGAACTGCGGCGGCTGGGCGCCGACCGTGGAGCGGACCCCGCGCGGCTGCTGGCCGACGTGGTGGAGTTGAGGCGGGAGGGGCGTGCCGCGGGAGCCCCGGGGATCGCCTCCTCCGACCTGGACGCCGAACTCCTGACCCGCGTCTGGGGTACCGGCCACGGCCCGAAGGAGGCGCTGCTCACGCTGCGGGCCGTGCGGTCCCCGGCCGAGGTCGGCTCGGACGTGGACGAGTGGGTGACCGAGGCGCTGGTCGCCGTCCCCGACGCCGATCAGGCCGGGGCGTGGCGGGAGCTGGTCGGGGCGCTGGACGGCCACTGGCTGCGCGACGGACT
>NZ_ANBC01000471.1 GCF_000341125.1 Nocardiopsis lucentensis DSM 44048
GCGTGATCACCGAGTGGTCCTCTTCGCGAGCCGCCCTCGACGCACTGCGCGGGGTCCCGGAGGTCCGTGCGGCGGCGGAGCTGACCGCCGTGTACGGGGGCGCCGGGGGAGCCCACCCGGTGGTGCGGGAGATGGCGCACCGCGCGGTGGCGGACACGCTGGCGCGGTGGCGACGGTCGACCGCTCTGGCGACGGCCCTGCGCGACTGCCCGGACGCGGTGTTCGAGGGGTTCCTCTCCAGGGTGTTCCCGAGTCTGAAGGGCCGGAGCCCAGACGCGGACCGGGCCGCGTTCGTGTTCGCCGTCGCGCGAAGCGAGCGGCTCCGTCAGTACCGTCCCGACCGGGCCGAGGACCTCATGAATCGGGTCCTGTCCCCGACCGTGGGCTCATGGGGGCGCCGCCACACCGCCGCGATCCGCCAGCGGCTCAGCGAATCCGCCGCGGAGGACTTCGACGTCTGGCACCGTGGCCAGCGAGAACAGCGGAGCGGACGCTCCGGGGGGCTCCTGGGCAGACTCGGCCTGCGGGGAGGCGGTCGACGGCCATGAACCGCCCCTCCCCCACATCCCCCTCCCCTTCCCCGTCCTGGCGGTCGCGCGTGCCGACACGGTGGTTCCGGTCCCGCCGGGACGACGGTGACGGCGAGATCGCGACGGGCTGCGGTGGCCTGATCGCGGCCGTCATCGTCATCGCGGTCGTCGCGTACTTCTGGCGGATCATCGTCGCGGCGCTGGTCAGCGCGATCATCGTCCTGGGCGCCTGCGCGCTGGTCGTCGGACTGGTCGTCGTGGTCTGGCTGTACTTCACCGAGGTCTTCCGCGTCATGTTCACGGCCGAGCCGGAGGAGCCCGAGCCGGGGCCCGGGCAGGACCCCGCCCACCTCGCCTACCACGGCGGACCCGCCTGGTACGACCTGCGGGAGATCGTCGGGAACCTGTGGGGGACCGCGGCCGCGTGGTCGCTCCTGCTCGTACCGCACCTGCTGCCGCACGCCGTCGTGGTCGCGGCACACGTGGCCCTGACGTGGGTGGCGGTCGGGGTGCTCCGGGTGGTCGACACCGGTCTGCTGCTGGTGCGCGGCGTCCGGATGGTGTGCCCGCACTGCTACCACCGTCTGGGTTACCCGGCCTACCAGTGCGTGCACTGCGGCCGCAGACACGCCCGGATCCGCCCCGGCCGTCGCGGGGTGGTGCGGCGGACGTGCCTGTGCGGGACCCGGATGCCCACACTGCTCTTGTTGGGCTCGGCCGACCTGAACGCGACCTGCCCACACTGCGACCGTGCCCTGGAGCACCGGCCGGGGGAGGCACGGGAGTTCGTGCTCCCACTGTTCGGCGGAACGGGCGCGGGCAAGACCCGGCTCATGCACGGGCTGAACCTCACCCTGTCCCAGGCCACCGAGGAGACGCCGGACGCATACGTGGAATCGGTGGGCGAGGAGGCGCGGCACCGACTCCGTGACAGTGCGACGGTCCTCTCTCCCGCGGTGCGGACCAGCCCCACCCCTCCGGGCCGGGAGGTTCGGGGGATGACGGTGCGTGTGGGCGTGGACCGGCGAACCCTGATGGTGCAGCTGTTCGACGCGGCGGGTGAGCGGTTCAACCGGTCGGACACCGCCGAGGGGCTCACCTACCTCGGCAAGGCGTCGACGTTCGTGCTGGCGGTGGACCCGTTGGCGATCGAGTCGGTGTGGCGGTCGCTGTCGGCGGACGAGCGGGACCGGCTGGCCGGGGATCGCTCGCACACCCGGGATCCTGAGCTGGCCTACGAGCAGGTGCTGGAGGAGATCGAACGCCAGTACCGGATGGTGCGGCGCCGCACGCGCTCCGCACGCCTGGCGGTGGTGGTCACCCGGGGCGACCTGGTCGGGACGGCGTCCGTCGCGCCCGGGGAGGAGGGGGTCGACGTGTGGGCCCGCGACGCGCTGGGACTGGCCAACCTGCTGCGGTCGGCCAACGCGCACTTCGGGACGGTACGGGTGTTCCTGACCTCGTCGGTCACCGACACGAGCGGGCGGGCCGACGCCAGTCTGGGTGAGCTGCTGCGGTGGACGCTGGAGGAGGAGTCCGAGGTCTTCACCTCGCTGCTCGACCCGGCCGGGGCCCCGGCCGAGGGAGGTGTCCGATGACGCGCAGGGGGCTCGCGCACCGGCCCGCACGGCTGGCCATCGCGGTCACGGTGTACCTGGTGACCGGAGCGCTGACACTCCTCGCCCTCTACTGGACGGTGGTGGTCGCGCTGCGGTGGCTGTCCGGTGTGTGGGGGTGGGCGCTGGACTGAGCGGAGAGGACCGCGACGGTTCCGGCGTTCCCGGAGTCCTCCCCTGTCCGGTCTCGCGGGTGGCGGGCGGCGATGCCGATGGCGATGGCGGCCGGGAGGAGCGGGAGACGCGTGGTCCGCTGCCTGGGTGTGCGGTACCCCGGTCTGGTCTCCAGAGTGCTGGGCGTCTCGGGCCGGTGTTCGTCCATCGCCGCCCGGACCGCCTCGTGCGGATCCAACTCCGGGTGGGTGGCGCTACCGCTCAGAACGGTCAGCAGACGCTCGGCGGTGGGCCGGTCGGACTCGCGCGGGCTCAGCGCCGCGGCGACGGAACCGCGCAGGTCCTCGGGCACCGCGTCCAGGTTCACCGCGCCGTCGTCCAGGGCCCGGAGGAAACGTTCCTGGAAGCGTCGGATCGCCGTGTCAGGGTCGTCGCCCTCGTCGAGACCGAAGGGGAGGACCTCCTGGTCCTCGTCGAGAAGTTCCGCGCCCGTGGCCGCGGCGAGCACCACCAGACCCCAGGAGAACACGTCGGAGGCCGGGGCAGCCGGGTCGTCCGGGCCGATCTCCAGCGGCGGCTCCGGGTCGGCCCCGCTCAGCGGGCGCGCCCGCTCCTCGATCGCCGCGCGCCGCCGGACACGGAAACCGCCGAGCGCCTTCGGATCCTTCCGGCGCCGACAGGTTCGGTTGGTGGGACTTGGCGGCACTGGGGGATGGCTGCACGGACGTCCGATCTGTGGTGCCTTGTGGGGATTTCATCCCGTACACACCCGTGAGCAGCGATGACGCACCGCGCCATCGCCCCGCAAAACGAACGTGCCCGGGGGGAGGGCCCCACCCGGGCACGTTCGGTTCCGACCGGTTCAGTGGCTCGAGGCCGCCCGCGGGTTGGCGTGCTGGAAGGCCTGCTGGGCCTGGTCGTCGCGCTCCCAACGCACGAAGCGCTCACTCTCGCCGAGCAGCATCGTGGTCAGCCACACCGCGACGCCGACGTCGTCGGCGACGCCCAGGATCGGGACGATGAGTTCGGGGATGAAGTCGATCGGGGAGATGATGTAGAGGAACAGGGCGAGCATCCCCGCCAGCTTGACTCCGCTCAACTCCGGGTACCGGCCGCTCAGTCTGGCTCCGACCATCCTCGGGACGGCGCCCATCCGCTGCCACACGGAGATGCGGCCGTCGGTGTTCTGGATGACCTGCCAAGCGGCTGCGCCGGCCGCGGCGCGGTTCTCCTTACGCATCGCTCGCCTCCTCGGGGCAACGTGGCTTCTCACGATATGACGCGTATCCTGTCGGATTAGTTCCCGGCCGGCGCCGACCCGACCCCCGATACCAGCCGCCGTGCGGGGCGTCCCGTCACACCCCCGCCGGCTGGCGCTCCGCTTGGTCCTCCGCCTTCGCCGGCGACGAGGGGTCCCGCGGCCGGGACCGCCGCGCGAGCAGCGGGGACAGGGCGATCAGCACCCCGACCAGAGCCACGGAGGTGACGAAGATGAGGCCGGGCTGGAACTGCTCGAGCATCCCGGCGGCCCCTCCCCCGGCGCCCTCCCCGGTCGCGTGGTCCACCGCGATGACGGCGGTGGTGATGGCGAGGACGAGAGCGCCGCCCACCTGCGCGGAGGTCTGCACGAGCCCGGCGGCCAGTCCCTGTTCGTCGTCGGCCACACCGGAGGTGGCCTGCACGTTGATCGCGGGGAAGGCGAGCGCGAATCCGACACCGAGCAGCAGCGCGGTCGGCAGGAGCATCGGCAGGTAGGAGAACTCGGCCTCCACCCGCAGGAACAGCAGGTACCCGGCGGACAGGGCGATCAGCCCGCCCGCGATGAGCACGGGGGTGCCGAAGCGGTCGATGAGCCGATCGGCGAACGGCGCGCTGAAGGCGACGAGCAGGCCGGCGGGCAGCAGCGACAGCGCCATCTGCAACGGGCTCTGTTCCAGGGCCTGCTGGAGGAAGAGCGTGAGCAGGAACTGGAAGCTGATGAAGGATCCCATCAGCGCCACCGCCCCGACGTTGGCCCGCACGAGGGTGCCGCTGCGCAGGATGCCCAGGCGGACCAGGGGGAAGCGGACCCGGCGCTCAACCCAGACGAACAGGGACAGCAGCGCCGCGACCACGACGAACGACCCCAGGGTGACCGGGTGCCCCCATCCGGCCTCGGGGGCGGTGACCACGGTGTACACGAGCAGCAGCATGGTGGCGGTGAGGGTGGCCGCCCCGGCCAGGTCGTAGCCGCCCCTGTCGTCGGGCCGGTCCCTGGGGATCAGGAAGGCGCCGGCGACCAGGGCCAACAGCGCGAACGGGGCCGCGAAGAAGAAGGTCCAGCGCCAGCCGAGGGACATGAGCAGTCCGCCGAACAACAGGCCGGAGGAGAAGCCGCTCGCGCCGAAGACGGTGTACACGGACAGGGCGCGGTTGCGCTGGCGGCCCTCGGCGAAGGTCGTGGTGAGGATCGACAGGCCGGTGGGAGCGGTGAAGGCGGCCGCGATGCCCTTGACGAAGCGGGTGGCGACGAGCAGGGCGCCGCTGTCCACCAGGCCGCCGACGACCGAGGCGAGGGCGAAGACGCCCAGGGCGATGAGGAACACCCTGCGGCGGCCCAGGAGGTCGGCCGTGCGGCCGCCGAGCAGGAGGAATCCACCGAAGCCGAGGACGTAGCCGCTGATCACCCACTGGAGGGTGGCGGTGGACAGTCCGAGTTCAGCGCCGATGGAGGGTAGCGCCACGGCGACCATCGACACGTCGAGGCCGTCGAGGAAGAGGGCGAGGGACAGGACGATCAGCAGCGCCCACAGGCGTGGCGACCACCGATCCGCGTCCCCTGTGCGCGGAGAGGCGCTGTGGGTCTGTGGAGAGGTCATGTGACGAGACATTACATGCGTACGCATCTAATGTCTAAGCATTAAATTCCCTTGCATGAGATATCACCGCGTGTTAGGATCCCGACCATGCCCCTGACACCGGACGGCGATCTGTGCGAGCGGTGGCGGCAGTTGATGGCCCGCTACCACGACGTCTCGTGCGCTCTTGAGCGGGCGCTCAGCCAGCAGCACGAGCTGGGGGTCAGCGAGTTCGAGACGCTCGATCTCCTCGTCAAGTCCCCCTACGGCAAGCAGTTCGTCCACGAACTCCACGCGGGCATCCACCTGAGCCAGAGCGCGCTCTCCCGTACCGTCGCGCGGCTGGAGAAGCGCGGCCTGGTCACACGGGCGATGTGTACCAACGACCGCCGCGCGGTGAGTGTCACGCCCACCGAGGAGGGCCGCCGCCTCCACGCCGAGGCGGCCCCCACGCACGCGGCCGTTCTCGCCGACCACCTCGGCGAACTCCAACCTCAGGCATAACTCCGGCGACAAGCACCGGCGCCGCGGATCGATGTTCGTCCACAGGCCGGGAGGAGTCCGTTGAGACGGCCGCGGGTGTGCGGCATCCTCGAAGGGAAAGACACCAGGACACCGCGTCCGCCCCTCAACCCGACACCACCCGTACGAGTGCGCACCGCGAACCGCTAGCGGACATGCACCCCTTTGTCTACGCTATGACCACATGCGGTCACCCCGCGTGTGAGTCACCTGTCAGCACACGCTTACCGACGTCAGGGCACGATCTACCTCGGCCAGGACCGGAGCGCCCCACAGCGACCAGCTCCCGACCCACACCCACCCTCCGCCACCCGAGCCCTCCCGTGCTCCGTGCCCAACGGAGACGAACACGAGGTCTCCCCCGTCGACCCACACATTCGTTACGATGCGACCGAGTGGCACCTTCGGCGCGGGACGCCGCTCCCCGTCCCGGAGGACCCACATGCGCAGAACCGATGGAGCTCGCCCAGTGTCCAATGCCCTACCGCGATCGGCCACGACCATCGCCCTGTTGGCGGACATCCCGAGCACGGGGCACGTGGGCGAGACACGGGCGCACAGGTTCCCCCTGCGGGGCCAAGGGGTCGGTGAGCGCAGCGCGGCCTTCGTCGCCTTCGCCCGTGAGGAGGTCGCGGCCGGCCGCAAGGTCATCGCCCTCCACCCCGCCTGGCGGTCCGCCGACGCCGAACGGGCGGTCAACTTCGCCCGAGCGTCCCTGCGCACCGACCACGTCGCCGGAATCGCCGTCGACCTGTCGCCCCTGGCGCTGTCCCTGATCGCCGACCAGCTCGCCTACCTCGCCCCCTATCTCCCCCCGGGGATGGTCGCCGCGCTCTGCGACGAGCTCCCCAAGCACATCCTGGCGGGCGCCTGGCTGCGCACGGTCTCCGGTCTGTCCACCATCCCCACCTCCTTACGGCAACACGTGGGCTCCTTCGCCCCTTCGGTATCCTTCCTCGCCTACTGCGCACCCACCCCCCGGGTGGGTCGTCTGCGCCCCGCCGACGTCCCCGGCAGCCTTCCGTTCCGCCCGGTCCCCCCGGTCCAACTACTGAGCTCCACCCCCGACCCCGGCATCACCGGCGTCTTCGACGAGCACCTGCCGCAGGCCATCCAGCCCGTGGCCACCCGCTCCCTGCCCGCCCAACCGCTCGGTCCCGCGTACTGGGGCACGGGCAAGTACGTCGAGTTCGTCGCGCTGAGCGCCCACCCCCAGGCACTCGCCTACGCGGCCAGCTCCCTGCGCACCGCCGCCTGCTCCTGGTGCGGCGAACCCATGGCGGCCGAGCTTTGTCCCTTCTGCGCCGCCACCGCCACCCGCACCCCCGCCGCGCCTGCGACGCCCCCGGCCACCGCACGGACCTCCGCACCGACCCCGCACCACCCCCCGCCTCCTGGGGGCCGTCCCCCGGGGGAGCCCCAGCCCGAGGGCCGGGAGCCCCAACCCGACACCCCGCGCACCTACTCCCGATAGCGTTCTCCCCCGATCGCGCGGACCACCCACGACGACACAGGAAACGGAAAGCCCCCCTATGAACCCCCGTCAGCGACGAGGCGTCCTGCTCATGATCGTGGCGGCGATCGGTGCCGTCGCCGTGTTCGCCTCCGTGTTCACCTACCTCAGCTCCCAACAGGAGCGGCTGGGCGACACCGCGACCGTGCTGCGTCTGACGGAGGACGTGGACGCCTACCAGCCCATCGGGCCGGATTCCGTCGAACGTGTCCAGGTGCCCAGCCTGTACTTCGACCCGGAGGTCTTCATCAGCGACCTCTCCGACATCGAGACGCCCTCGGACCAGCAGCTGGTCGCGGCCTCGTTCATGGAGGACGGTGTCTACCTCCAGCGCGGCATGGTCATGCCACAGCCCACTCTGACCTCCGGTGAGCGGGAGATCGCCATCATGGTCGACGCCGAGACGGGTGTTGCGGGCAAGGTCCGGCGGGGCTCGATCGTGGACATCTACGGCACCTTCCAGGCGCGCGACCATGGAGAGGCCTGCGCGGTACGGGTCATCACCGAGGTCGAGGTCCTCGACATCGGTGAGCTGCGCACCCAGGAGAACGCGACCGGCGGCGTCGCCGGAGTGGTCCCGGTGACCTTCCGCCTGGAACCCGAGGACGCCCTTCAGCTCGCCTACGCCGAGGACTTCTCCACCAAACTGCGACTGGCCCTGGTCAGCCCCGACGGCGGGGGATCACCGGGCGACGCCGAGTTCTGCAGTGGCGACTTCGCCGACATCGTCGGCACCCAGGAGGACGACACCACGACCGACCAGCGGCGCGCGCCGCGGGGGGAGTAGACGTTGAGTTTCCGAGTCCTGGCGGGCATGCCCAACTCCGAGGCGGAGATGGTGCTGGCCGCGCGCTTCGAGGAACTGGGCACCGCGGAACTGGTGGCCACCCGGCCGACCACGTCCGCCCTGATCGACGCGGCCGGGGAGTTCCCTGAGCTCGACGTGGTCCTCGTCCACCAGGACCTGGGGCCGGCGCCGGTGTTCGACGCCATACGGGACCTGTCCCACCGCCACCCCCAACTGGCGATCCTGCTGGTGTCCACGACGATGGACCCCGACACGTTCACCGGCGCCATGGAGGCGGGGGCCCGCGGCGTGCTCTCGGAGGACTCCGGCATCGCCGAACTCGAGGCCCGCGTGTCCAAGGCCGCCGAGTGGTCACGCACGCTGCGCCGCCACCTGGAGTCGGCCTCCCTGGACCTGCCCGCCTCGGGGGTGCGCGGCCGCATCGTCACGGTCAGCGGCGCCAAGGGCGGGGTGGGTACCACCACGTGCGCGGTACACCTGGCGATGACGGCCGCCGCCGCGGGGCGCGTGGTCTGCCTGGTCGACCTCGACCTCCAGACCGGAGACCTGCCCGCCTTCCTCAACCTGCGGCACCGGCGATCCATCAGCGACCTGGTGGACGCCGGGGACGACATCAGCCCGGGCATGCTGTCGGAGACCCTGTACGTGGACCCGCGCGGACCGCACATCCTGCTCGCCCCCGAGCACGGGGAACGCGGCGAGGACGTCGACGCGCGCGCCACCCGCCGGATCCTGTCCGCGCTGCGCTCCCGGTACGAACTGGTGATCGTGGACTGCGGGTCCACCATGAACGAGGCCACCGCCATGGCCGTGGAGCTGGCCGACACCGCCACCGTCACCGTTACCCCGGACGTCCCGGCGATGCGGGGCGCACAGCGGTTGATGGCGATGTGGGAGCGGTTGCAGATCCGCACCCAGGACTCGGTGTTCTCCCTGGTCACCAGGCACAGCCGCAGGAACGAGGTACAGCCGGACTTCCTGCGCCAGCTGCTGGGCACGAAGGTCCTGCGCACACCCGTCCCGGCCAACTACCGCGCACTGGAACCCGGTGAGAACAACGGTGACCCGACCAAGGTCACCGATGAGTCGCTGCGCAAGGCGTTCGCGCGCCTGGCCGCGGAGCTGGACCTGCTCCACGCGCCCGAGCACGGAGCTGGCGGCGGGCAGGCCGGGGCGCCGGTTCCTCCCGGTGGAATGGGCGCGCCGCCCCTCTCCCCGGCCGTGCCCCGCGACGGCTCGCCGTCGACCCGCGATGTGTCCGGGTTCCTCAACGCCACGATGCCCGAGCCCGTACGCGCCTCGGCCGAAGGCCGCACGGGGCTGTCCGGCAACGGCCACCAGCCCGGGCCCGGGACGCCCGGCGCGGGGGGACCGGGTGGGTTCGGTGTCTGACGACCCGATCGATCGCTCCCCCCGAGTCCGACGCCGCACGAACCCGGGCCCACGTCCTGGGCCGGGCACGCGCCCGCGCCGTGACGACCGAGGCGGCGTCATCGTGGAGTTCGCCGCGGCGGTGCCGTTCCTCATGCTGGCCCTCGCGCTGGTGTGGCAGGTCCTGCTGCTCGGTCTCACCTCCATGTACGCCTCACACGGTGCGGCCGAGGCCGCACGGCAGGCCGCGGTGACCCCGGACGACATCGAGCGCATCGACGAGGAGACACGCAAGCGGATCCGGCCGCCCTGGGACGGGGAGGACGTGCTGAGCGCGTCGGTCGTCGAACGCGACGGTGCCCGGTACGCCCAGGTCACGATGGCCATGCCCGTCTTCCTCCCGGGGGTGGGCGGTCCCTGGGACATCACCGCGGAGTCCCGGGTCGTGACCGAGGTCGAGCCCAGGGTGGTGACGCCGTGAAGCCCCCGTCCCCGCGACGAGCGCTGCTGGGCCGGGTCCCCCGCCGCGACTCCGACCGAGGCGGCCCGCTCCTGGAGTTCGCCGCCATGTTCCCGATCCTGCTCATGGTCTGCGTCCTGGCGATCGAGGTGTTCTTGGCCTTCGTGGCGGTCGAACGGTTGGAGTCGGCGGCCCGTGCCGGGGCACGGGTCGCCGGCACCGAACAGCTCGACGGGGCGGAGACGGCGGCGCGCGAGGCTCTGCCGACATGGCTGGACGGCGCGACCGTCACCAGCGGCGTCAACGAAAGCGACGGGTACTACGTGGAGGTCTCGCATCCGATCCCGATCGTGTTCTCGTCCGTGGGGTTGGACCTGACGCTCAGCCGCCGCGTGGACATGCCGCATGTCTGACACGGGCCCGGTGCGCGGCCCTGCCGACGCAGCGGTACCGGAGGGAAGGAGAGGAACGCCGTGGGTCTGAAGGACCGGTTGGAGGAGGACCGCGCCAACGAGGGGCGCGGCGACCGCGGGAGCGTGACGCACTGGCGGCGGCGCCTTCTCGAGGAGATCAACCTGGAGGACCTCACCCGCCTGACCCTGGCGCAAAGGCGCGTGCGGTTGGAGAAGGTCGTCGGGCACATCCTGTCCCGTGAGGGGCCGGTGCTCTCCGACCGCGAACGCTCCCTGCTGATCCGTCGGGTGGTCGACGAGGCGCTCGGGCTGGGTGTGCTCGAACCCCTCCTGGCCGACGAGACCGTCACCGAGATCATGGTCAACGGCCCCGACAACGTGTTCATCGAGCGCGCGGGGCGCATGCAGCGAGTCGACGCCACGTTCAACGGCGAGGAGCAGCTGTACCAGACCATCGACCGGATCGTCTCCCTGGTCAACCGCAGGGTGGACGAGTCCTCACCCATGGTGGACGCCCGCCTCCCCACGGGTGAGCGGGTCAACGTCATCATCCCCCCGCTGTCGCTGTCCGGCCCCATTCTGACCATCCGGCGCTTCCCCAAGCCGTACCCGATCGACGAACTGGTGCGGATGGGGAGCCTGGACGCGGCCACGGGGATCCTGCTGTCGGCGATGGTCCGGGCGCGGTTCAACATCGTGGTGTCGGGGGGTACCGGCACCGGCAAGACGACCTTCCTCAACGCGATGTCGGCGTTCGTACCCACCAGCGAGCGCATCGTCACCATCGAGGACTCGGCCGAACTCCAGCTCATGCAGGACCACGTCGTGCGTTTGGAGTCGCGGCCGGCCAACATCGAGGGCAAGGGTGAGATCGCCATCCGCGACCTGGTCCGCAACGCGCTGCGGATGCGGCCGGACCGGATCATCGTGGGCGAGGTACGCGGGGCCGAGACCATCGACATGCTCCAGGCGATGAACACCGGCCACGACGGGTCGCTGGTCACCGTGCACGCCAACTCCGCCGACGACGCGATCCACCGACTCCAGACCCTGGCGACCCTGGGTGAGGGCCTGGTCCCCTACGACGCGATCCGCGACCAGATCAACAACGCCGTGGACGCCATCGTGCACCTGGGCCGCTGGCCCGACGGGTCGCGCCGTGTCAACGAGGTGTCCGTGGTCTCCTCCCGCCGCCGGGAGGAGTTCCGGCTGGAACCGGTGATGACCTTCGAGGCACTGCCGATGGGCCCCAACCGGGCCGTCGAGGGCGGGTTCCGGCACCGGCCGCTCCCCCGCCACGTCGCCGGGCGCATCTACCAGGTGGGCGAGAGCGTCCCGGCCGCGTTCGGTGTGGTGCCCGACGAACGCCCTGGAGGCGACCGGTGAGCCGCCCCGCCGCGCCCGATCGGGCGCACGTGTCCCATCGATCCCGAAGGGAGCCCCGGTGACCTGGCAGTTCGTGGCCACTCTCGGTGGTCTGGCCGTGGTGCTCGCACTGGCCCTGTGGGCGCTGTGGGAGTTCGTGGCCAGCGCCGAGACGCGGCGGCTGATCGCCGCGCGCAGCGCCCTGACCCAGGCCGAGTACGAGGCGTCGACCCTGTCGGCGCGGTTGGACGCGGCGATGCACCGCACCCAGTGGGGAGCGCGGCTGCACCGGAGGATCACGCGGTCGGGCGCACAGGTCAGGCTGTCGACCTTCGTGGGCGCGCTCGCGGGCGGTTCGCTGCTCGCCGTGATCGTCGTCTGGCAGGTCCTGGCTCCGGTCCTCGGCCTCCTCGCGGCGGGCGGGGTGGCGTTCCTGTTCTTCTCCTACCTGAACCGGGCCGAGGCCAAGCGGCGTGAGGAGTTCACCGCCCAGTTGCCGGACCTGGCACGGGTGTTGGGTAACGCGACCTCGGCGGGGCTGGCGCTACCGACCGCGGTGTCGATGGCCGCGGAGGAACTGGACGGTCCCGCGGGCGAGGAACTGGGCCGGATGACCGAGTCCATGAAGGTGGGCGCGAGCTTCGAGGAGGCGGTCGCGGAGCTGCGCGAGCGGATGCCCTCCCGTGAACTCGGAGTCCTGTTGTCGACGCTGGTCGTGGCGTCCCGCTCCGGCGGTTCTCTGGTCACGGCGCTGCGCAACATCTCCACGACGTTGGAGAACCGCAAGGAGACCCGGCGCGAGGTGCAGACCATCCTGAGCGAGACGACGAGCACCGTGTGGGCCCTGGGATTCATGTCGGTCGGCGCCCTGTTCATGATCAACGCCATCGAGCCCGGGATCATGCGGACGATGACGACGTCCGCCGCGGGGATCGGGGTGCTGCTGGTGGTGGCCGCGCTCTACGTCATCGGGTTCCTGTTGGTGGCCCGGATCACCAAGTTCGACCTGTAGAGGGGCTTCTCCGATGAGTGTCGTGTACTCCCTGGTGCCGTTCGCGGCGGCGCTGGCCGCGGCGCTGGTGGTGCTGACCGCCTGTTACGGCGGGTATCTCACCCTGTCCCAGACCCGGGTCCGGGTGGACGATCCCACGGCGTTCGCCCCGCGCACCCGGTCGGACCGGACCTTCGTCCTCCACCGGATCACCGAGGCGATCGGGCGGCCGTTCTCGCGGTCGCTGCTGTCCTCGCTGAGTGAGCGGATGCGCGCGTCGATCACAGAGCGGATCGAGGCCGCGGGCCGCCCCGAGGGGCTCACCCTCGAACGGTACACGCGGCGCAAGATCGGCGAGGTGGCGCTGTACGGCGGTGTCGGTGTCCTGTTGCTGCTGTCGGGCAATCCCCTGATGGCGCTGATCGTGCTGGCGTTCGCCGGTCTGACCGATCTCAACCTCTACGTTCAGGGGCAGGAACGCTCGGACCGGGTGCAGTCCCAGCTGCCGGACTTCCTGGACGTGCTCGCGGTGACGGTGAGCGCGGGCATGTCCTTCCGGGGCGCGGTGGCCCGGGTGGCCGAGTCCATGCCGGGTGTCCTGGCCGACGAGTTCTCCCTGGTCCTCCAGCAGATGGAGCTGGGAACCCCGCGCCGGGAGGCGTTCGAGACGCTGCGGAGGCGCAACCGCAACGAGTCGCTGAGCAAGTTCGTGACCGCGATCCAGCAGGCCGAGGAGCTGGGTGCGCCGTTGAGCGACACCCTGGTGGACATCAGCCAGGACATGCGCCGAGCCGACGCCCAGTACATGCGTCGCAAGGCCCAGCGGATGAACCCGAGGGTGACGTTGGTGACCGCGGTGACGCTGCTGCCGGGGTTGCTGATCCTCGTGGTGGGCTCCATGTTCCTGGGGACCGAGGTCAACATCGGCGCCATCCTGGGCGGCTGACCGCGGTCCGCGCGGCACCGGCGCGGACCGCGGAGCCCGTGGGACCCGTGGGTCGCGGACTGACCCGGTCTCCGGGCTCGTCGGGCCGTGGCCGCTACGCGGGAGCGACCGGCGGGAACGGGATCGCCGCCAGCGTCGGGAACAGTTCGGCCTCCTCGTAGTCCAGGTGGGCTTCCATCTCCTCGGTCATCCGGGCGAGGTCGGCTCGGAACCGCTCCGGATCGGCCGTGGACAGGTCGGCGAGCAGACCCTCCAGTTCACCGCGCAGGCGGTTGACCGTGCGGTGCTCGGCCTTCAACCGCTCCACCACGTCCGCGAGGTCGGGGTTGCGCTCCGTCATGTGGGGGAACATGAACTCCTCGCCGTCGTGGTGGAAACTCAGGGATTCGCAGAAGGCCAGGCAGTGCTGGCGCAGCTGGAGGCTGAGCCCCAGCGGTGTCGGCCTCCCGGTACCGGTGCCCCGGTCGGCCAGGTACGCCTCGGCCTCGGACCGGACGTGGCTGAGCTGTGAGCGCAACCAGGTGTGCACCTCGACGAGTTTGTCGGCGAGGTTGGTGACCTCGCCCCAGACGTAGTGGCGCTCCAGCGATACGACCGGGATCATCCGGTCAGTCCCCTTCTGGTAGTCGCCGTAGCCCGGAATCCGCTCGACGATCTCGGTGAACAGTCGGTCCCGTTCCTCACCCTCCATGGGGACGGCGACGGCACCGAACTCCTCCGTTCCCAGCTCCACACGCACCATCGGGTGGGCGATCAGGTTGTGGTACCAGGCGGGGTCGCGGTCGGATCCGCCCGCCGAGGCGACGACGAGCAGGCGGTCACCGACGCGCGCGTACCCCAGCGGGGCGGTGTGCTCACGGCCGGAGCGCGCGCCAACCGTGGTGAGGAGCAACAGGTCGCCGCCCTCGAACATGCCGCCGACGCGGCCGCCGTTCGCGCGGAACTCCTCCACGACGAGGACGTTGACGTCGCTGACGTGGGGTTCGGGTCGGGCATGGGGGTTCTGTGACATGCGTTTCTCCTTCGACGATGGTGGTGTGGCGACCATCCCCGAGGACGCCCTCGGCGGCCCGGGCGCACGGGTGGCGGGGCAGGGCCGTCCACGGCCGAAGAGCCCTGCGGCGGTGCCGCCTGGCGGGTCCGGGTGGACGTGACAGGGATCCGGGCATGCCGGTGACCGGGAGGGGACGAGGAGGTCGCGGGGTCGGGTCAACGTCGCCGACGTGGCCTGGGGCGCACGCCGCCGGGACGGACCTCAGACGCGGTGCGCGTGGTGTGTTCTACTCACTGCTGGCTCCCCACAGGTCAAAGGTGCCTCCATACCGCCCGGCCGGCCCACTTCTCTTGGCCGGGGGCACGCGACACGTCGGGCAGCCTACAAGACGGATCCGGGTGGGGCCAGCACACCTGGAAGGCGACTCCTCAGCCGCTCTCCCCGGGCCGTCGGGGTGCTGCCCGGCGCCGCCACACCACCGCGACCACGCTCGGACGGGCCATGCCCCCAGCCAGTGACCACGACGGGTGCGGCACCGCGGAGGCGCCGCACCCGAGGTGTCGGAGGGGTGTGGGTCAGGAGGCCGGTTCGGCGGCCCGTTCCTGGTCCTGGGCCGCCTTCCGGTATCGCCGCCGTAGGACGACGAGGCCGGTGTAGAGGCTGGCGAGCATGATCACGGCCATGAAGACCAGCATGCCCACCGGGCCCACCTGGGGGCTGACGATGAGCGGGATCGCCGCCGCGGTGATCAGCCCGCCACCGAAGAACGGCTCGAAGATCAGCTGCTTGTAGCCGAAGGCCGGGTAGGCGGGGGTGCGCATCTCCGGGTCGACGACACGCATGAGCACCAGGCCGGTCGCGGTGACGCCCAGGGACTGGCCGAACTCGCCGATGCCCCGCTCGAACCAGTGGCTGGGGATCATCC
>NZ_ANBC01000472.1 GCF_000341125.1 Nocardiopsis lucentensis DSM 44048
GCATCATCCGGGGCGCCAGGACCAGGAACGCGAACAGGCACCACAGCAGACCGGCCAACGTGAGCGTGGCGAACGCGGCGAAGTTCTCCGCGATGGCGCTCAGGGACAGCGTGGCCATGGCGGCGATGATGAGCATGTCGAGGGACAGTCCCTGGATGCGCTCGACCGTTTTGTGGTCGACGACCTCGTCGCGGTCGAACCGGTCGATGAGGAGCTGGAGCAGGATGCCGCCGATCATCGCCATCGGGAACAGCGGAACGTAGGCCATGATCTCGATGTGATCCGCCCACAGCGCCTGCTCCAGTGCCTGGAGTCCCATGAGCAGCAGTTGACCGATGAGCACGGCGAGGGCGACGAGGCCGAAGTGCAGGGTGAGGGGGTCCATGGAGGAGGGGTGAATCGTCATCGTCGACCCCGCCGAACGCTTGTCCCGTTCGACCAGCCCGGCCTGCTCGTTGTCGGTCCCCTTGGCGTCGGAGCTGATCACGGTGGTCTTACCGCGCCGGGCTCCCCAGTTGATGAGGATGATCCCGACGATGATCCCGGACAGGAGCCCGACCGTGGCCATGCCCAGGGCGAGGTCCTGTCCCTCGGCCCAGCCGACCTCCGCGAAGGTTCCGCCGAGGCCCGCGGCGGTACCGTGCCCACCGAGGAAACCGATCTCGATGAGCGCGCCGGAGATCGCGGGCACGTCCAGGAACGGTACGAGGACCAGCAGCGCGAGCGTGAGGCCGATGACGTACTGGCCGCTGGCGACGGTGACGCCGAAGGCGAGGTTGGGTCCGGCGAGCCTGGCGGCGTCACGCAGGCGGGGCATCCGCTTACCCAGGAAGAGCCCGGCGAAGACCACGGAGATCAGCAGCCCGGGCAGGGATGACCACACCGCCATCACGTCGGTGCCGAACAGCCCGCCCTCGGCGGCGCGCTCGGCGAAACCGACCGCCACGCCCTGGTCGGCGAGCAGCCCCATGAGCCGCCCGAAGACGTCCGGTCCGAGAAGCAGAGCGATCCCGCCGCCGATGATCGCCCCAGGGAGATAGAGCCTCTGCGTCAGCTTCCACTTGACCCGGACGAGCTTCGAGACCAGCAGCAACACCCCCAGCAGGAGGAGCGCGAGGCCAATGGTGTCAGGGGACATCTCTACCTCTCATGATTACGCGTACCGCGGGGCGCGGGTGTTCGATGCGACTGCGCGGGACGGGCCGCGGCCCAGAGCCTCGCGGGGAGGCGACGATCGCGTGGCGAAGTGACATGGTCACGGCGAACGCCCGGGGCAGCCTATACGCCGTGACGTCATGGTCAGCACAGAGTGAACAGATCGTCGAACTTAGGAACCGGGCACCGAAGTCGTGTCACCACGTGGCTCCGCTCGTGGGGAGGGTGCGCCGAAGGCCGCGGGCCAGACACGCGCTGTGTCCGGTCTCACGCGGTGGAGCGGGGTCGGTTCGGGGAACGGCCCCACGGTCCGCACCGGTCTCCCGATAATACGAAGGGCGATCAGTGTGCGACGGCCGCGCGGGGTGGCCCGCCAACGCGCGGGAACGGCGGATCCCGTCGCCCCGGGCCCACCCGTCGCGAGAGGAGCGCCCATGAGGAGAGTCACCTCGGACGAGACCCGTGTGGACGCGTACGGCACCGTGACCCACGAAGGCGCGCCCTTCACCGGTGTGTCGGTCAGCAGGACCATGGACGGCCGTCTGGAGGAGTCGGTGGCCTACCTTGACGGCGTCGAGCACGGCCCGTGGTTGGAGTGGTATCCGGACGGCACCCCGCGCGCCCAGGGCCAGTGCGACCGCCACCTGGGAGTGGTCGGCCTGTGGCGGGAGTGGCACTCCAACGGGCGGATCTCCCTGGAGGAGGTCTGGACCCACGTCGGCCACCTGACCACGAGTCGCGCGTGGGACGAACGCGGCGCCCTCGTGCGGGACTCCTTCGCCACCGAACCCGCCAGCGGGGTGGTGAGGGTGCCGTCGGACGCGCTGGAGGAAGGCCGGGAAAGGCTGCTCTTCGAAGGCGCCCCCTTCACCGGTGAGGCGTTCACGACCAACGCGCCGGGGCTGGTCGTCGCGTTGGACTGTTACGTCGACGGGACCGTGGAGGGCGCTCGGTTCACCTGGCACCCGAACGGCCTGATCCGCTCCGAGGAACACGTGCGCGGAGGGGTTCGGGTCGGAACGTGGCGGCGGTGGAGCGCCGACGGACGGCCCACGGCGGTGGACGGGTTCGACGACACGGGTGCCCTCGTGCGACGGGAGCGGTGGGAGGAGGGCGAAGGCTCCCAGACGACGGACGCCCGGGAGCGCGGGTGTCAGGTCCAGCAGTAGGCGAAGGGCGTCGCGAACACGCCCTGGAAGCTGACGTGCATGAGTCCGCGCACGCGCAGCCCCCGGTAGAGGCGGAAGGTGTGGTTCGAGGTCTGCCCCGCGGAGATGGCCCGCAGTGAGGAGGTCGGTTCGACGCTGAGGTCGGAGTACTGGACCTGGAACTTGGCGGTGATCCGGGAGCCGCTGGACTTCTGGTACTCGACCAGGGCGCTCCGGCAGGCGACCGTGATGATCCTGAGCACGCCGTGGGTCAGGTAGAGGCGCTCGACGTCCGCCGTCGAGAGGTCGGATCCTTCGTAGGTCTCCTCGAGGTAGGCGTCGACGCTCTCGACGTCGCCGCCCTCGCCCACCTCCAGGACCTCGCTGTCGTTGGTGACGAGGATCTCGACCTCCCGCACGGACACGTCCGGAGAGGACAGGTCCACGCCGTCGAGGGCGTCGGCGGACTCGTCCGCGGCGGGGGCCGCCAGTGGCGGGGTCACTGTGGGACGGATGTCCGGGGCGGTGGCCGTCGGCGCTGCGGAGTCCGGTGTGGCGACCGGTGCGGTGGCGGGTGTCCGTGCCTCAGCGGGGGTGACGGCCAGCAGCGAAGCCGCGACGGCCACTGCGACCAGCGTGGCCAACCGGGGCGCGAGGGTTCTGGCGAGGCTCACGTTCACGTCCTTCGGGGGGTGGAAGATGTTCACGTGTCACGTGGGCGGCGGCGGAGACGGACGGAACCGGTGGAGCGACGGCGCTCCCGTCTCACAACCGCCCAAATCCCCGTGAAACTACCACGAGAGACGAATCGGTTACGGATCAAGCTCGGTCCTGGCCGGTGTAGGCCACACACACCGCGCGAACGTGACGAGCGGACAGAGCCCGACACGAAGAACCCGCGCCCCGAAATCGTTGTCCTGGCGAACCCGCGCCCCATGCGGGACCGGAACCCGCTCGACACCCCCGGCTACGCTCAACAACCGCACCCCTGCCAGGAACCCGGACCCGTCGGGGCCACCGGGGTCACAGACCGCACTCGGCCCCGTCTGCGTCGGCGGCACCGGCATCGCGACAGGCCAGGACGCACTCCAACAGCCCCGGGAAGCGGTCCTCCAGCTCCTCGCCCCGCAGCGAGACGAAGCACCGCGTGCCCTCGGTACGGTTCTGCACGAGACCGGCGTTGCGCAGGATCTTCAGGTGATGGCTCAGCGTCGACCGGGCGATCGGCAGGTCGATGTCCCTCCACGCCCGCTCGCCCTCCATGGCCGCGAGCATCCGCACGATCCGCAGACGTGTCGGCTCCGCGAGCGCCGAGAGAACCGCGACCAACTCCACGTCCTCGACTGCGGGGTGCGTGTGCTCCCTGGGGGACAAGGCACACCTCCTCGTACGGGCCCGGCGCAGGCCGGACGGGATTTGGAACGTGGTCAGTGATGAGTGTAGCTTCGATATTCGATATTCGTCGAACATCGAATGTGCACGCCCACCCGACCCGGACCACATGCTTCCGCCGGGGGGCGCCCACCGCCGGAACCGTTCGTTTGCTGGGGGAAGAGGGCCACCATGTCCAGAGTCGCGCTGTCCGTGCTCGACCACGCCACGATCATCGAGGGCTCCGACCCCGGGGACTCCCTCCGCTCCGCCCGGGAGCTCGCGCAAAACTTGGAGAGCTGGGGCTACACGCGCTTCTGGCTCTCCGAGCACCACAACATGCGCGCCATCGCCAGCGCGGCCACCTCGGTCGCGCTGGGATTCATCGCCGAGGGCACGTCCACGATCCGGGTCGGCGCGGGCGGGGTCATGCTGCCCAACCACTCCCCGTTGGTGATCGCCGAGCAGTTCGGGACGCTGGAGTCCCTCTACCCCGGACGGATCGACCTCGGCCTGGGCCGGGCGCCCGGCACCGACCCCCGCACGATGCGCGCCCTACGGCGCGACCGGAGCGCCTCCTCAACCTTCCCCAGCGACGTGCAGGAGCTGCGTTCCTACTTCGAACCGGCCGAACCGGGCCAGCCCGTCCGCGCGGTCCCGGGCGAGGGACTGCGGGTGCCGCTGTGGATCCTGGGCTCCAGCCTCTTCGGCGCCCAGCTCGCCGCTCAACTCGGCCTCCCCTACGCGTTCGCATCGCACTTCGCGCCGGAAGCCCTGTACGAGGCGCTCAAGGCCTACCGGACGGAGTTCCGCCCGTCCGAGCAGGCGAGCGAACCGTACGCGATGGCGGGGGTGAACGTGGTCGTCGCCGACACCGACGCCGAAGCCAGGCGGCTGTTCACGTCGATGCAGCAGCAGTTCCTCGGCATCGTGCGGGGCGACCGCGGTCTGCTGCGGCCCCCGGTGGAGAGCCTGGACACCCTCTGGCGACCGGGCGAGAAGGAGCGCGTGGACGCGACGCTGCGGTACTCGTTCGTGGGGTCGCCGGAGACGGTGCGCGCGGGGTTGGAGCGGTTCATCGCCGGCACCGGGGTGGACGAGTTGATGGTGTCGACGATGATCTACGACCGGAAGGCGCGGCTACGGTCCTACGAGGCGCTGGCGGACATCTTCGATCTGGAGGGGCCGGGCGTGGAACTGACCTGAGCGGTGCGAGGGCACGCGGCCGGTGAGGGCTCGATCGGCGTGGCCCGCGGGGCGGGGTGTCACTCACCGCCACCCCCACCGCCGCCGTCGCCTCCTCCTCCACCGCCGTCGCCACCACCGAACCAGCCGCCGCCGTCGCCGCTGGAGCCGCTACTGGAACTACCGGTTCCCGTGGCGAGGCCGCCTCCCCAGCCGTCCCCTGAGCCCGAGAAGCCTCCGGCTGAACCCGACGACCCCTGACACAGTTCCGCGAACCAGCACAGGTTGCCGAGGTCGTAGGACTCCGAGGAGGAGTATCCGGCCGGGACACCGTCACCGGAGGAGGAGCGGTCAGCCGAGGACCCGGTCGCCCTGATCGGGGCACGACCCGGTGCGGAGGTGTTCGCGCGCAGGGACCGGAACCCGGTGACGGCGGTGTGGCGCAGCGCCCGGTCCTGGCTCATCGCGCCTGAGGCCGTGTACCGACGGACGGCCTCCCGCACGACGCTGTCGCCGTGCGGGGTTCTGATCGAGGAGCTGACCCCACCGGTCGCGGCGAGGACCAGTCGGACGACGATCGCGCCGCCGACGGCGCCCATGCAGCCGATGGCGATCAACCAGGTCCACCCCGGCGTGGTGGCGGATCCGAAGAGCAGAAGGATGATGGCGAGGGTGAGGGCGACGCCGATGACCACGTTGGCGGTACCTGCCCTCTGTTTCCTGCGCGCCAGGAGTTCCCGGATCTCGGGAGAGTCCACGATGAGACCGCGTCGGGCGAGGCCCCTGCGAAGTTGATCGACGCCACGACCGATGACCACGCGACGGACCATCTCGCGCGCGCTGACGCCCACCCGGTCCTGGAATGCCCCGACGATGGCGCGCCGAAGCGGATCCCGCTCGTTGGGGTCGTTCCGCTGGGGGCCGACGAGGGTGAAGAATCCACCCGCCGACTGTTGACGCACACGCCCGCTGAGGAAGGCGTCCGTGACGGCCACCTCCGCGGCCCGGATGGCGCCCCCGAGGAGGAAGCCGAGCTCGTCGGGGGTGAGATCGTCCGGGTTCGAAGGCGTGCCGGACCCCGGATTCCTCCTGCTCTCCGACCTGATCGCGGCACGGACACGGAGCACGGTCACGAGGGGGAAACCTCCGACGACCAAGCCAGCGCAGACGGCCACGGCCACCGTCAGGGAAAGCACGGCATCATCGGTCACGTCACTACCCTCCTCACTCGGAACCGGCCCGTCTGGAGAGGACGGGGCCACCCGACCAGGACATCCAACACCATGGGCGGATCGTCTGCCCTAGTGGGCATGGATGTTCACCCCGGCCCCATGGCGCGTGGGGACATCGCGTGCGATCATGGTCACCCGCTGAGCACCCATCGTGACCCCGGATGGCAGGACAGTGATCGAGCCTCCTCGCGCGCACCGGCGCTCACCCGGGCCAGAACCCAGGCCTGTGGACGGTGTGTGTTCCCGATCGACCAGGGGAATCATGAACGCGTGTGGCCACATCCGGCCACCCGGAGCGCCCTGGCCCGGTCATGTATCGGATAGTGGGACCCGGCGGGTGTGCGTCCCCCACACGCGAACCCCGGGCGGTCCCGCGTGAGTCGTCGTTCCGCCACAAGAGACCACGCTGACGTGGTGCACAAGACCCTCTCCCCCAAGGAGCCACCTCCATGAGCAGCCTGACCAAGCTCTGGGTTTTCCTGAGCACACGCGCCGTCCCTTCCCCCCGGAGGGATGACAGGGGGGCCGGAATGGTCGAGTACGCCGCCATCGTCATCCTCGTCGCGGCGATCGCGACGGCGATCTATCAGCTGGGGTTGATCGAGAACATCACCGGGGCCATCGGAAGTGCGGTCGACAATGTTCTGAACGGACCGCAGCAACCAGGCGCCCCAGCTCCTACGACTCCCACCGAAAACTGAGAAACCACAGCCACCTACCTACAAACCATCAGAAAAGGTGGGAAGGTCTTGACTTCTCATCCACATCCAGTCCCGCAGGCAAGCGCCCCAAGTCCACTCAGGACAGGGGCATCGGCCGTGCTGTTCGCGTTCCTCGCTTCAGGCTGCGTCGTCACCTCTGATGGGAACACATCATCCGAACAGAATACACAGGATACAGAATCCCCAACCCCAAGAAATACACCCCAGGAAGACACGGAAGAAGCTGATGCTCTAGCGAGCAGTGTAACGACATCGACTTGGCTGGGAAATGATCTTCAAATTGACGTCATGGCCCTAGAAAGACTCGAGAACGACATACTGAGACTCCGCCTCAACATTGTCAACAATTCAAGCGAAACCGTACAACTCCGAGACGGCCTGGCAGAGCCCGGGGATCAGTACACTGCCAGCGCAGCAACTCTCATCGACTCCGAAAACCAGCAGCGCTATCTCAGCTATGATCAGAGCAACGGCTCCTGCCTCTGCCAGCCCCTGAGCAGTCATGTCTCGGGGGGAACGAGCGAAGCTCTGTGGGTCGCGTTCCCAGCACCCCCTGACAGCATCGAGAGCATGACGGTCACCACACCGCTGGCACCGCCGATGTTCGACGTTCCGATCAGTGAAGCGTCGGAATCGCTCGTGAACCAAGGTCTCGCCGACCCGGTGATTTTGGATCTCACCATGATTTCCGATGACCTCGAGAACCAAACCGGCCGCACGGAAAGCAATGAAGAGGTTAGCATACTCCTATCCTCGGACGTTCTCTTCGAGACGAATAGTTCTGACCTCAGCGGTGGTGCCCGGGAAATCCTCGAACAGGTTGCACAGGAGATTAATGACTCCACCGACACCTCGGTGAGCGTGGACGGATACGCGGACAACACCGGAAGTAACTCCGTGAACGAAAGACTGTCACTGGAGAGGGCACAAACCGTGGAGTCCACTCTTTCTGACATGGTCACGCGCGACGGCGTCTCCTACGAGGTCGATGGGCATGGCTCCAGGGATCCCATCGCGGACAACTCGACCGAGGAGGGAAGAGAGCGAAACCGCCGAGTCAGCATCACCTTCGAAAAATAGAGGGGAAGTCGATGAAGAAATCGGCTCGTGGAATCTACCTTGCAACTCTCACAGCACTTCTCCTCACCAACACACCGGGGAGCACGGGTGCCTCATCAACACCTCCCTTGAAAACGAACCTTGATTCACTCGGAAGCGCGTACGGAAACTGGCCCCGATCGAACGGGCTTAACGCCCACGTGCACCAGGCGAACAGAAACGAGTCCGAAAATCTACTATCCGTAGTATGGAGCATCGAGAACCCCGCGAGCCAGAGCGTCTCCATCACCTGGATTGCAGACCGATCCTACACGTATACCGGACCCTACTTTTCGGGCGTAACCGTTGTGACCACGGACGAATCCAGCAGATTTCACCCAGTGATGGACGGTGCGGGCTCCTGTGTGTGTTCGGGCGATACCGCCCACGATTTCAAACGTCAGATCCCCCCCAACGAACAGGTCGCCTACTGGTCGCTCTTCTCCGTTCCTTCTGACGTCGAGAGTGTGACGGTCGAAATCCCCGGCTTCGATCCGATCGAGGACGTCCCCATATCCTGACCCCTCCCCCTTCCCTCCCCTTCCGGCTCCCATCCCACGACTGGAGGCGGCGTTGCCCACCCCCCACGACCCCTCTCTCGGGGACACCCGACGTCCCTCCCCCACCGGTCCGCCCAGGCGGTCCGGCGACCGCAACGGTCCGCCGCGTGTGCGAAACCTTCTCCGGACCGCCGTCGGTTGGGCACGCCCCCCACGCGGACCGGACGGTGACGGGGGAGCCGCGTTCACGGAGGTCACGGCCGTCACCCTGCTCGTCGCGGCGGTCATGCTCGCCGTCTACCAGCTGGAGCTGAGCAGGACGTTCAACGAGGGTGTACGGCAGATGGTGTGCCTCGTCGAGGGGCCCGACTGCGGGGACGAGACCTGGGTGGAGGCCGACCGTCCCGAGGAACCGGACACCTACGAGTGGAAGGGCGACTCCCCCAACACCTCCGACAACCAGGCGATCGGGATGAGCCAGGCCCGTGACCGCGGTTGGACCGACCAGGAGTGGGAGTGCCTGGACAGCCTGTGGTCCAACATCTCCGGTTGGGACCACACCCTCATCGACTCCGAGACCGGCGCGGTCGGCATCCCCGGCTTCCGCGGCGGCGAGCACGGTGCGATGCCGTCCGGCTTCACCGAGAGCGCGTCCGCCCAGATCACGTGGGGCGTCGGGTACATCGCCGACACCTACGGAGCCCCCTGCGCGGCCTGGAGCCAGTGGCAGGGCACCCGCTCGTACTGACCCCGGTTCCCGTCTCACCCGTTCCTTCGCCACGCCGACCGCCAAACCTGGTGTGTCCCATGTCACTCTTTTCCGCCGCTTTGTTGAGGGCGGCGTGAATGGGCCGCAAAGGGGCCACAGGGCCGGGCAAACCTTTCTCAATTTCCTCTGATATCACTTATTTCACAACAAATACCCCCATAATCTGATCCTCTGGTAGCCCACTGGTCAGGGAGATCTCGGGGGAAGCGGTGAAGATCGCCTATCTGATCAACGACATGTACGGCATCGGTGGCACGGTCCGCACGGTGGCCAACCAGGCGGCGGCGTTGTCCGCACGGCACGAGGTCGAGATCGTCTCGGTGTTCCGGCACCGCGCCGAACCCGTCCTGCCCGTCCCCGCACAGGTGCGCCTACGGCCGCTGGTCGACGTCCGTCAGCACTCCGGGACCACCGGGATCGGTGGACGTCCGCTGTACGAGGGATCGGAACGGGCCGGGCTGCCGCCGCTGCTGTTCCCCCCGGAGGACGCCCGCGGGTCCACGCACAGCCGGTTGACCGACGACCGGATCGAGGAATACCTCGCCACCACCGACGCCGATGTGGTCGTGGGCACCCGCCCCGGCCTGAACATCGCGATCGCCCGCGCGGCACCCTCCCGCGTGGTCAAGGTCGGTCAGGAGCACCTCACCTACGACCAGCACTCCCTCCCCCTGCGCAGGGTCATGGAGCTGGAGTACCCGCACCTGGACGCGTTCGTCACGGTGACCGAGGCGGACGCGCGGACCTACGCCGACCGCATGCCGCTTCCCGGGGTCGAGGTCCTGTCCATCCCGAACGCCGTGCCCGCCCCGCCCTTCACCACCAACGGCCACGACTCGCGCACGATCGTCGCCGCGGGCCGCCTGGCCCCCAGCAAACGGCACGACCTGCTCGTACAGGCCTTCTCGATGGTGTGCGACGACTTCCCGAGCTGGACGCTGCGCATCTACGGTCGGGGCGGTCTGCGTGACACTCTGGTCCGTCTGGTGGGTTCTTTGGGCTTGCAGGACCGGGTGTGGCTGATGGGTCCTCACCCGAGGGTCGAGGAGGCGTGGGCCCAGGGGGCGTTCGCGGCGGTGACCTCCAGCGAGGAGCCCTTCGGGATGACGATCGTGGAGGCGATGCGGTCGGGTCTGCCGGTGGTGAGCACCGACTGCCCGCACGGCCCCGCGGCCATCATCCGCGACGGGGAGGACGGGATCCTGGTGCCGAACAGGTCCGTACAGGGCATCGCGCACGGCCTGGAGGAGCTCATGGCCGACGACGGTCTGCGGCACCGGATGTCCCGGGCGGCGTTGGCCGACTCCGCCCGTTTCGACCCGGCCAACGTGGTGCGCGAACACGAGCGCCTGTTCGCGCGGCTGACCGGGGAGCGGCTGTCCGCCGCCTCACTCGTGCCCGCGGCCCGTCCCGAACCCCCCGCCCCGTGCCGCGTACGCGCCCGCGCGTCGGACGGGGCGGCGGTGCTGTCGTTCGCGCACCCGCCGGAGCAGCTCGTGCTGGTGCGGGACCGCGAGCGCGTGACACTGGCGCCCGACGAGGACGGGAAGGTGGTGGTGGACCCGGAGGCCGAACGCCTGTCGACGTGCACGTGGGACGTCCTGCGTGTGGACGGGGGCGGGGAGGCGCCGATCCTGGACGTGGAGATCCGCCAGGAGGGCTACCCTCTGTCCGCCGACCACGTGGAGAACCTCTCGCTCGTCCTCCCGGCCCGCTCGTCCAGGGGGCGGCTCGTCCTCCACGTGCGACGCTCGCGGCGGCACGCCGAGGTGGAGCACGTGGAGGTCGCCGACGGACTGATCACCGTTCAGGGGAGGGTTCTGGGGCACACGAGGGCGGACGCACGGGCCCGGCTCGCGGTGCGCAACCGCACGGCGCCCAGGATCGTGCGGGAGTTCTCCGCGCCCGTGGCGGCCAGCGGACGGTTCACGGGGGTCATCGATCCGGAGGCCGTGGTGCGGGGCCGGCACGGCGAGTCGGAGAAGTGGGAGCTGCGCCTGGTGTCGTCCGACGGGTCGGAGTGCACGGTGGGGCGCCACCTCTCCGGGGTGGCGGGTTACCGGAGGATCATCGAATACCCCGCGCACCACGTGACGGCGCGCCGAGGGTACGGCTCGCGGGTACGGCCCTACTACACGGTCAACGACCGTCTGGGACTGAGGACGGCGCCCGCGGCGCCGACGTTGGGCGTGGACGAGGTCCGGGTCCACGCCGTGGGTCGCCACCGGGACCGGCTCCGGTTCGACGTCCGCCTGGACACGGCTCCGCCGGAGGGCATGGAGTGCGCGGTGGAGGTGGTGCGGGGCAGCGGCGCGGGACAGCGGTTCCCGCTGCATGAGGTGACCACGTCGTCCGGGGGGCGCCTGGTAGGAACGCTGCCGCTGCTGAACCGATCCGAGTACGGTGCCACCTCGATACTCAAGGCCGTGTGGCAGTTGCGGTTGCTGATGGGCCCGGAGGGGGCGCTGGGACGGGTGGGCGCGCGGTCGGTTCCTCAGCGGACCATCCGCAGGTGGAGCCGCGGGCCGTTCGTCCGGTCGGTGACCGTGGGGCCGCAGGGCGGCGGGGACCTCCAGGTCACCGTGGCCGACGTGCACATGGTGGAGGCGGTCAACCGCCACCTGCGCTGACCGTTCCAGAAGACTTCGGAAGGCCTCGGGGAAGGGGCCCGCACGGCCCGGTGGGCGGATCGTGCGGTGACCGGACCCGTGGCCGCCCCTTCGTCCACAAGGCCTACCGATCACGGACAGGGGTGGATAAGCTACGCGGGAGGACGGCCGACCCCCGAGGCCCCTCCACGACCGAACCGCCCCGGTCTCCCCGCGTCCGCGGGGCGGGACCCCTCCCCCACGGAAGTCAGTCATGGGACTGCGACGGACCTCCCCACGCGCGACGCCCTCCGCGCGCCCCCACCGCCACCTCCAGGGCCGTGACGACCACGGTCAGGCCAACATCCTGCTCATCTTCGGTCTCACACTCGCCCTGCTCGCCCTCACCGTGCTCTTCGTGCGGGTCGGCGCCGCCAACGACTCACGGTCCCAGACACAGACCGCGGCGGACGCGGCGGCGCTCGCGGCGGCCAGCGCCCTCCAGGACAAAGCCGCCGAGGAGCTCCTGGCCGGGGAGTACCCCCTGCCGTGGTTCGACGAGGAGGTCGCCCAGGCGCGCGCCGACGAGTACGCGCGTGCCAACGGGGCGGTGCTCACGGATATCCGGGCGAGCGACAACTCCATGGGGCGTAGCGGCAACATCATCCGGGTGGAGGTGCGCGGCGCCATCTGCCAGCGGGAGCTGGAGGAGGACGCTTCACGAGCGTGGAACGACGTGGTGTGCGACGGGTCGGAGGAGGAGACCGACACGACCGTCGGCAACGCCTCCGCCATCGCCATCGTCGAGCCGCCCTACGAGTGCTCGCGGGGTGACGGCCGCGTCTCGTGCGGGGAGAACGACCTCGACGACCTCGACGCGGCCCGGGCACTGATCGACGTGCATCTCATCGATCAGGAGGGGCGGTACCGGTTCGACCCCACCCTCACCTACGCAGGAGGCACCATCGTGGACTGTCCCTCGCTCGGAGAACTGGACCCCACCATGTGCTCGGTGCACCAGACACTGCAGGAGGAGTTCGGCGGCTTCTACCTGACGGCCGGGGGATGGCGCTACGAACCCGGCAGCGACCACGGCCAGGGGATGGCGGTCGACTACATGATGGCCGGGCTCGGCGGCCGGCCCACCGCCGAGATGCACGCCACGGCCCTGACCGTGATCAACTGGGTGATCCAGAACGCCCAGCAGCTCGGGGTCAAGGGCCTCATCTACGACCACCACATCTGGAACGCCGCCCGGGACCCCGTGGGCCCGTGGGAGCAGGTCAGGCGCTTCCACCAGGACACGGGGAACAACACCCAGGACCACGTCGACCACATCCACCTGGCCGCGGGCCCCGGCCGCATGCTCTGACGCTCGCCTCGTCCACAGGTTCGGACCGGCTCTTGTGGTGCGCGGCCACACCGCCGAACCTGGATGTATGACCGACAGTGATGACCCCGTCCCCGACCGTTCCCTCCTGCTGCGCACCCTCCGCCCCGTCCTCGCACTGATCTCCGCCGACGCGGTCACCTGTGACGTCACCGCCGCCTACGTCTGGGGGATCAACGCCTACCCGTGGGGCACCCGGGTCACCAGGACCCGTCTCCACGTGGCCGTCCCGACCGGGGTGAGGGGGGTCTGTCGCCAGGCCGTGACCGCGCACCGGGAACGGATCCCGGACGCGGACCGGACTCTGGTGGAGGCGGTACGGGTCACCACTCCCACACGCACCGCCTGCGACGTCGCCGCCCGGGCGCCCTCCCTTTTCGCGGCCACGGCACGACTGGACTCCTTCCTCGCACGCGGTCTGGTCAGCCGGGCTCAGCTGAGCCGGGCCGTGTGCGGAGCAGGCCCCCGGGAGCGGTTCCAACGCCTGTCGTCGGCCCTACGGCTGGCCTCGGAGCACAGCCAGTCCCCCGCCGAGTCCCACCTCAGGGTCCTCCTGTCCCTCGCCCACCTGCCCACCGCCACCCCCCAGTGCCCGGTACCCACGGTCGAGGGGACGCTCCACGCCAACCTGGGCTGGCCCGAGTTCCGCGTGGCGCTGGAGTACGACAGCGCGGAGCACCACTCCGGCCGCGGAGCCCTGATCAGGGACGAGTGGCGGTACGCGGTCATGCGCGACGAGGGCTGGAGTGTGCTCTCGATCAGCCCCCACGACCTCCGCCGACGCCCGGACCGGCTGCTCGCCCGGATCGCGGGTGAACTCACCGCGCGTGGCTGGCGTTGCACGGAAGAGCAGAGGCGGAACGTGGAACGAGCGATCCGTCGGTGCGGCCGAGGGAGCCCACACCCGTTCAGGGGAGGTTGATCCGGTGGACCGGCACCCCGCGCACCCGGCACCGGGCTCCCCCGTTCGGCCGCAGCCGCACAGGTACCGCCCCTCGCGGTCAGGCATGAACCCTTCGCGAGGAATGCCCGAAAGCCCCACCCGACCCCCGGCCACAATCGGCCAGAACTCGGACACCAAGAGCGACCACCCGCCCGGTCACGGAACGGATCGGAGCCGGGTACGTGCACGGAAACGCCACGAGAACGTGCGCGGACCCGTATCTTCGGTGTCCCAGGGCCCCTACCGAGGGCACCACGCGGTCACTGGGCGTTTCGATTCGTGGCGGCGGTGGGTCCCCCTATCCGTGCCACCATCGAACGGAACAGTGAGTCACCACGTCACACCCCATGCACACACGACCCCGGAGTCAGGCGACGACGGTCCGCAACAACCCCCCGCGGCCGCACCGGCCGTTCATCGAACCGCAGAAACGAGGCCGAGCCCGTGTCGATGTCGATACCGGACACCTCACCCGCCGAGGACGTTCTGGAGCAGGACCAGGCCCCCGTCGGAACGCACCCCGACTGGTGGGTGTCCCTGGCCGTGGTCCTGGTCTGCCTCGCGGTGGTCGCGACCGGCTGGGTGGTCACCAAGCTCACCGTGGTGGACGGTTCCCAACCCCGAGACCTCGCCGACGGCCCCGGTCCCGTCACCGTCGTTCCAAAGCCGTCAGCCAACAGCGTGGCCCCCGATGACGCCCGCGCCTTCATCGGTGTGGCCACCGACATCGTGGACGGTGCCAGCGCGTTCCGGATCACCTTCTCCGTGTACGAGATCGACGGTTCCGGCGAGCGCCCCGGCTCGCCGGGGGAGGGCCAGGAGGAGCGGGGCGGCGACACGGCCCCCACGCCGCCTCCCGACGCCGCGCCGGAGGACGTTCTGGGTGCGGGACGGGTGGTCTACGACGCCAGGCGGAACCCGAAGTTCGAACACGTCTTCCGGACCGTCACGGGAGCGGAGGTGGAGCGCTACCAGATGGGCGCCGGACAGCTGCTGATGACGGCCGACGTCGGAGTGCCCGGGCTGGTCGTCCTGGAC
The DNA here is from genome assembly GCF_000341125.1 of Nocardiopsis lucentensis DSM 44048. Taxonomy (GTDB): domain Bacteria; phylum Actinomycetota; class Actinomycetes; order Streptosporangiales; family Streptosporangiaceae; genus Nocardiopsis; species Nocardiopsis lucentensis. The sequence goes on from NZ_ANBC01000472.1 coordinate 15,140, forward strand.
CCGCCCGACGAGGCCGACCGCTACCTGTGCTCCGACGCGTTCGTCTCGGTCCACCTGGAGGAGATCCTGGCCACCTCCACCGACCTCGTGTTCGCCGGCGGGGAGAAGGTGGAGCTCGAGTCGTCGGGGCAGAGCATCACGCACGACACCTACCTCTACACCGGCACCTTCACCTCCCTACGGGGCGGCTATGACACCGCCACGGGCAGCAACACCCTCACCGCCGTGGAGGGCACCGAGTTCGAACTGTGGATCGACGAGGAGGGGTACCCGCGAAGACTCGTCCTACGGTCGGCGGACGGAATCGGCGAGACCCACGAGTACCACTCGTTCAGCTGACACCAGCACCCATGCTGACCAGGTCGGGAACGGTCACGGTGTCGTCCGGTTCGTAGTCGTAGGGAGGGTCGGGGACCTCACCGCGCAACTCGGGCTGCGCCGAATCCACGAGCAGGTTGTTCCGGGTGACCAGGTTGCCGGGTTCCTCTCCCCCGCTGGCGGCCGACAGGGCCGTGCCCTGGAAGTAGTTGCCCTCCACCAGGACGTTGGCGTCAAGGCCGGAGTCGACGCCGTACTCGCTGTTGGACCGGAAGTAGTTGTTGAACACGTGGACGTGTTCGGCGTCGCGGACACGCGGGTTGCGGGCGGAGGTCCCGTCGAAGAAGTTGTGGTGGAGCGTCACACGCAGCGTCCCGGGTTCCTCGTCCTCGCCACCGATGTCCACCGCCGCCTCCGCGTCCCGGAAGTGGTTCCAGGACAGGGTCACGTGGTCGGCCCCGCCGCTGACCGCCACCAGGGCCGAACCCCCGCCACCGACGAACGTGGAGCCGTCCACCCACACGTGACGCGCTCCGCCCCGGATCGCGACGGCCGTACCACCGCTCTCCACCCGCAGGTTGGTCAGGACGACGTTGTCGGACCCGTCGACCACCAGTCGTCCACCCGTGAACTCGGCGCCGCCGTCGACGCCCACGAGGGTCTTGTCCGAACCGACCGCCATCGCGCCGTCGAGGTCGATCTGCCCGCTCACCTCGATGGTCAGGGGCTCCTCCTCGGCGAGCAGGTCGGCCAGCTCGTCGGCGTCGGAGGCGGTGACGGTCTCCCCGTCGGCGCCTCCCGTCACTCCCGGCAGCTCGTCCCCGTCCGCCTCCAGGGACTCTGCGGCCCACCCCACGGGCACACGGACCGGTTCCTCCTCCTCGGCCTCCTCCGGGGAACTGGACTCGTCCGCCTCGTCGGACCCCGGGGCGTCGGACCCGGACTCGCCCGCGGTCGGCTCGGCGGCCGCTCCGACCGGTGCTCCGGCCGTGTCCTGGGCGGGTTCTCCACCGCTCGTGCAGGAGGCGAGCGCGGAGCACAGCAGCGCCGCCGCACACGCGGCGGCGAAGGGGTGAAGTCTCATCGAGGGCTTTCCAACGAACGGAACCGGGGGGTCTCTCGGACGTCAAGAGACTGTCACAGCCCGCCTCCGAGTCCCAACCCGAGGTCCCCTTGACACGTGAACCCGCAGATCGGCACCGGGGACAGCTGCGGGCGCCGGCCCCCTCGCGGAGGCCGGCGCCCGGGTGTTCACCGTGTCGCGGCGGTCACGCCCCTACTCGGCGAGCCAACCGATGTCCTCGTAGACGTAGTCGGAGGCCACGCCGTACTCGCCCCAGTTACGCAGGTTCTCGTCCATGACCCAGAGACCGGGACGCTCGAACATGGGAATGGTCAGGACCTCCTCCCACACCGCGGCGTCGATCTCGTTGGCGATCTCGGCATAACGGTCCGGGTCGGTCTCGCCCTGGAGCTGGCTGAACAGGTCGTTGATCTCCTCCGTGGAGTGGAAGCTGAGGTTGTTGCCCCACTCCGCGTCCTCGCCCTCGCCGCTCACCGGGCCGCCGTAGTTGCCCGCGGCGTCACCGGGGTAGGGGTTGGAACCGACGAAGACGAAGGTGGCGAGCTCGTAGTTGCCGGGGATGACGTACTCGGAGAACAGGGCGTTGCCCGGCACCTGCTGGACGTCGACCTCGACACCGATCTCGGCGAGCATCTCGCGGCCGATGTCGGCCTCGTTCTGGGCCAGGGTGAAGTCGTCGGAGGCCACCCAGGTCAGCGTCAGGGTGTCGCCGTCCTCGTTGGTCCGGAACTCCGCGCCCTCCTCCAGGGTCCACCCGGCCTCGTCGAGCAGCTCGGCGGCACGCTCGGTGTCGTATCCGCCGAGCTCTCCGCTGTTGTCCTCGAAGCCGTACTGCGTGGAGCGGAGCAGGCGGTTGACCTGGCCGGTGATCGGCCACTCGATCGGGCCGAGCGCGGCCTCGGCGAGCGTGTCGGTGTTGATCCCCAGGGCCAGGGCCTGACGGACGCGAACGTCCTCCAGCTCCGGGCTGCCGGCGTTCACCGAGACGAAGCGGTGACCGTGGTTGACGGCGCGGGTGAAGTAGGCGCCGTTGCCCTCGCGGTCCTGGAGCAGCTGGTACCCGGCGGCGTCGTAGCCGAGGTAGAACCCGTCGATCTCATCGTTGTCGAACGCGGTCGGCTGACCGTCGATGGCCATGGCGTCGAAGATGATCCGGTCGAGCTTGGCGGGCTCGCCCCACCAGTCGTCGTTCCGGTTCACGGTGATGCGCTCGGTGGTGTCGTCGAACTCCACGTCGCCGAACGGGCCAGCGGTGACCGGGTAGTCCTTGAAGTAGCCCTCCTCGAAGAGCTCCTCGTCCTCCATGTACTCCGCCGGGTAGAGCGGGGAGAACAGGGAGGGCCACTCGGCGTAGGGCTCGGAGTAGACGAGGGTGAAGGAGTACTCGTCGTCGCCCTCGACGAACTCCTCGACCAGCTCGTAGCCGGTGGTGCCGCCGAGCTCGAAGTCGCCGTCGCGCTGACCCGACCAGGTGAGGTACTGGGCCTCGTAGTCGGCCGAGGTGATCGGCTCGCCGTCGGACCACACGGCGTCCGGGTTCAGCTCGTAGACGACCTCCAGGCCGTCGTCGCTGACCTGGGCGTCCAGGACGTAGTCGGTGATGGGCTGGGGCAGACCCTCGGCGTCCCAGCGGAACGCGCGCGGCATGACGGCACCGGCGACACGGCGCACGTTGGCCATGTTGCCCTGGGTGTGCGCCATGTTGTGCTGCTCGTCGTAGTTGGTGAGGGCCCAGACGAAGTCGCCGCCGTCCTTGAGGTCCTCACGGGGAGCGGGGTTGAGGTCCTGGGCGGGCAGTGCCGCCAGTTCCTCCTGGGCCTGCTCGGGGTCGTTCTCCTCGCCGCCACCGCCGCACGCGCTGGCGACCAGCGCCAGAGCGGCGACGGGGGCGAGGTAGCGCACCTTCCCGATTCGCATGGGGATCTTCCTCTCAGGGGTGAGATGACCAGCGCGCGGGGCGGCGCTGGCCGTGCCGTGTCGAACCGCCGTCAGACGGCCTGCCGTCCCTCCGCGAAGTGGCAGGGGGCGCC
>NZ_ANBC01000473.1:0-5015 GCF_000341125.1 Nocardiopsis lucentensis DSM 44048
AGGCCGCGCCCTGATCGCCACTGTTGGTGGGGAGGATCTGCGGTTCGACCGTCATGCACTGCTCCTGCTCGTGCTCGGAGAGAGTGATGAACTTCTGGCACCTGGTCCGGAACCTGCACCCCGTTGGTGGGTTGGCGGGGCTGGGCAGGTCACCGTCCAAGACAATGTGCGTGCGTGTCCGCTCCTTCTCCGGATCGGGGATGGGGATGGCGGACAGCAGCGCCTGGGTGTAGGGGTGTGAGGGCCGGGTGTAGATCGAGTGCGTGTCGCCGATCTCCACGATGCGGCCGAGGTACATGACCGCGACGCGGTCGGCGATGTGCCGGACCACGGACAGGTCGTGTGCCACGAACAGGTAGGCCAGACCGAGCCGGGCCTGGAGTTCCTCCAGGAGGTTGACCACACCCGCCTGGATGGACACGTCCAGGGCGGACACGGGCTCGTCCAGCACCAGCAGCTTGGGTTCCAGGGCCAGTGCGCGGGCGATACCGATGCGCTGGCGCTGGCCTCCGGAGAACTCGGCCGGAAACCGGGTGGCGTGCTCGGTGTTGAGGCCGACCAGGTCGATCAGCTCGTACACACGCCGGCCGACCTCGGCCGCGGACACGCCGTGCGTGCGCAGTGGTTCGGCGATGATGTCGAAGACCGGCATGCGCGGGTCGAGCGAACTCATCGGGTCCTGGAACACGATCTGCATGTCCCTGCGCAGGGAGAACCGCTTGGGCCGGTTCAGCCCGGCCACGTCCTGGCCCATGACCTCGACCGTGCCGCTCTGCGGACGCTCCAACCCCATGATCTCCATGAGGGTCGAGGACTTACCGCAGCCGGACTCGCCGACCAGGGCGAGGGTCTCCCCCTCCCTGATGTCGAAGTCGACCCCGTCCACGGCGTAGACCGTACCCACCCTGCGCTTGAACACGGTGCCCTTGGTGAGCGGGTGGTACTTGATCAGACCGTCCACCCGCAGCATCTCGGCCCGGTCCTCCCTGCGCACGGAGGAGGCGGGCACCTCGGGGATCTCGGGGACCGGGTAGATGTCCCGGGCCGTCCACTCGTGCTCCGCGATCTCACCGGACCGCACGCACGCGGACCGGTGTCCTCCGGTGTCCCGATCGCTCTCGTCGGCGGGGACGGACCCGCCGTCGTGCAGGGCGCGGAGCACCTCCGGGGACGGCTGGTCGCCGATCGGCAGGAGGTCGGGCTCGGCGAACTCGCACTCGGGCCGGGCGATCGGGCACCGGGGTGCGAAGGGGCACCCCGGAGGCAGTGACGACAGCGACGGCGGGGTCCCCTTGATGGGGACGAGCGCGCCCTGGCGGTCGAGGTCCATGCGTGGAACCGCGCCCAGAAGGCCCATGGTGTAGGGCATCCGGCTGCCGTAGTAGATCTCGTCGACCGTGCCCATCTCCACGGGGCGGCCCGCGTACATGACGAGCACGCGGTCGACGAAACCGGCGACGACGCCCAGGTCGTGCGTGATCATCACGATGGCGGCGCCGGTCTCGCGCTGCGCGGTGCGCAGGAGCTCCAGGATCTGCGCCTGGATGGTCACGTCCAGCGCGGTGGTGGGCTCGTCGCAGATGATGACGTCGGGGTTGTTGGCCATCGCCATCGCGATCATGACGCGCTGGCGCATACCGCCGGAGAACTCGTGCGGGAACGAGCGGTACCGCTGTTCGGCGTTGGGGATGCCGACCAGTTCGAGGAGCTCGACGGCGCGGGCCCTGGCCTTGTCCTTGGGAGTCCTGGGGTCGTGGACCAGCACCGCCTCGGCGAGCTGGTCGCCGACCGTGTACACCGGGGTGAGTCCGGACAGCGGGTCCTGGAAGACCATGGAGATGACCTTGCCCCGCAGCCGCGCCATGTCGCGGTCGTCCAGGCCCAGGATCTCCCGGCCGTGCAGGCGGACGGACCCGGTGATCTTCGCGTGGTCCGGAAGCAGGCCCATGGCTGCCATCGAGGAGACGGACTTGCCGGAGCCGGACTCGCCGACGATGCCGAGGACCTCGCCTCGGCGGACCGCGTAGCTGACGCCGCGCACGGCGCGCACGTCGGGGTTGCCGTTCATGCCGGGGAAGGTGACGGTGAGGTCGGTGACCTCCAGGACGGGGGCGCCGTCCGCGCGCCCGTCGGGCACGGCGTCGGTGGTCGTCACGGTGTCAGTGCTCATGTGTGTCTGTCTCCCCCAGGACGTGTTCTGTGGATGCCGTCCGTCACGAGCGGCGTATCCGGTGGTGCTATCGCAAGGCCGAAGAAGGAGTCAGCCCGGGCTTGGCTGTCGACTGATGAGAACGCGGCGAGAGTGCCGCTGGGGCGACGCGCAGTAGGGCGAGTATTCACGGAGCACGTCCTAGGACCGGCGCGACTTGGACGACGGGTCGAGGGCGTCGCGCAGCCCGTCCCCGATCATGTTCACGGCCAGCACCATGACGACCAGCAGCAGCGCGGGGAACGCGAACATCCACCAGGCGGTGGTGGCGAACCGCGAACCGGCGGCGATCACGACGCCGAGGCTGACGTCGGGTGCCTGGACACCCAGACCGAAGTAGCTGAGGGCGGTCTCCCCGATGATCGCGGCGCTGACCATGATGGTGGCGTCCGCGATGAGCAGGGATGACATGTTCGGCAGGATGTGGCGCAGGATGATCTTGTGCGGGGGGACACCCATGAACCGGGCGGCGTGGATGTACTCGCGTTCACGGAGTGAGATGGTCAGTCCGCGGACCATCTTGGAGGTGACCATCCAGCTGAACACGGCCAGCAGGATGACCAGCACGAACCAACCGCCGTCACCGGAGAAGTGGGTGGACAGGATGGCCAGGATGACGAAGTTGGGCAGGACCAGGGCCAGGTCGGCCACCCACATCAGGCCCTTGTCGACGAAACCGCCGAAGTACCCGGCGAAGGAGCCCACGACGGCCGCGACCCCGGTGGTGAGGACGGCGACGAGCAGACCGATCATCAGGGACTTGCGCAGGCCCGCGGTGGTCTGCGTGAAGATGTCCTGACCGGTGCTGTTGGTGCCCATCCAGTGGTCGGCGGACGGCCCGCCGAGGATGTCGCCGAAGTCGCGCTCACCGATCCCCCAGCCGCTGACGAGCGGGCCGACGAAGGCGAACAGCGCGAGGAGGGCGAGCAGGACGAGGCCGACGATGACGCGCCGGGTTCCGAGGAGTTGGCGGCCCAGGTCCTTGAACCGGTTGGGAGCCGGGGGCACGGTCGGCGCCTTCACGGACTCCGTGCTCTCTTGGGTCGTGCTCATGGCGTGGTCTCCAGCAGGGGCGCCGCGGCGATGCGGGACGGAACGTGGCGGGTGGGGATGCGGTGGATCGGTGTCACGGTCACACCCGCACCCTCGGGTCGAGCCAGGCGTAGAGGATGTCCGACAGGAAGGACGCCGCCATGATCGTGATCGCCATGAACCAGGAGACGGCGGCCACGACGTGCACGTCCTGGCTGAAGATCGAGTCGATCATCCAGGCGCCCATGCCGTGCCAGCCGTAGATCTTCTCGGTGAAGGTCGCCCCGGACACCAGGGCGCCGAAGGTGAAGGTGAAGTAGGTGATGGTCGGGATCAGGGCCGTGCGCAGGGCGTGTTTGAACAGAGCCGCCCTGCGGGTCAGCCCCTTGGCCATCGCCGTGCGTACGAAGTCGGCGCCCAGGACGTCCAGCATCATGTTCCGCTGGTACCTGGCGAAGGCGGCGAACAGCGCGACGGCCAGGACGAAGGTGGGCAGGATCGCGTGGTGAACGCGGTTGAGGAACAACTCCCACCCGTTGCCCTGGAAGCCCGCCGAGTACTCACCTGAGTAGGTCAGCAACTGGAAGCCGAGAAAGTCGTTGATGGCGTTCGCTCCGACCTGCACGGAGAGCGCGATGACGACGGTGGGCACCGACAGGACGAAGAACGACGCGGCGGTGGCCGCCTTGTCGAACCCCCGGTACTGGCGTACGGCGGCGTAGGCCCCGATGATGATGCCGATGGCGCTGCCGAGGATGGTGGCGACGGTGATCAGGCGCAGGGTGACCCCGGCCTTTAGCCACATCTGGGAGGTGACGTCACCACCCTGGATGGTCTGCCCGAAGTCGCCGACGAGGACACCGCTCATCCATGTGACGTAGCGCTGCGCGATCGGCGTCTGGTCGTTGAGGTTGAGCGCGTCCAGTTGGGAGTTGACCGCCTCAGGGGACGGTGGAGGCTGCATCTGCTCGAAGTACCCGCGTGGGTACAGGTTGGTGGCCGCGAGCAGGTAGGCGAAACTCGTCGCGAGAAAGATCAACACGACGTAGTTCAGTAGCCGCCTGGCCAGGAACTTGCCCAAAACTATCTCCGAACCTCACACCGAGCCCGGCGCTCGTCATTGGTTCCGACTGGTCGTGACCGGTATGTCCGTGGCACCGGGGGCGCGTTGCTCGGGTGGATCCCACCGTTAAGCGTTCGCGATCCCGGGACCACTGGCGGGGTGACACCCAGTGACCGACGAAACACGCTTCCTTCCGATTCACGGTCCGTGACCGGAATGTCAAGAGTCTGCGGGACGACTGGACACTCGGAGGTCACCGACCCATCAAGAAAAGACAACGGTGCCACTTTGAGCCCCATCCTCCGAGCGAATTGTCAAGGCTTGTACTCACAGTGATAGACACGCACCACACCGCCACCATCAACCACAGTGACCTGCAAAAACAAGCTCCTACACCATCGAGCCGACAGCAAGCGTGCGGCATATCGGCCAAAGTTCACAAAACGGGACAACAGCGAAAAAATGGCGAAACGTTCCGGAAACCTGCACGTCGCAGTCACCATCCTGGCATCGCCACACCCCCAGCCACTGACGCCAGAGATGTCATTAACCGCCCTTATAGCAGGACCGAATCCAACTACTGTGAGTAGTTGAAGTTAACGATGGCTAACGTCCGGAAGCGACTTCACCTTCACACTCATCCCCTCCGACGGGGCCCGCACGGGTCGCGCCGACCGCTCCGCCGCCCTCGGGCGCGGCAGGAGGGGGGCC
>NZ_ANBC01000473.1:5021-6588 GCF_000341125.1 Nocardiopsis lucentensis DSM 44048
AATGAACGGGCGGCGTCCCCGGCCACTCCCAGGGCCGTCCAGGTCACCGGGCCCACCGGGGCCACACCCCGACCCCGGTGCCACGCCCCCAGATGCGGCAGGACGAGCATCGCGCCCACGACTGCCCCCTTCCTCCGGTCGGCCGCCCCCGCGCCGACCGCCGCCGCGGCCAACACCGGCCACCAGGCGCCCCGGACCCACCGGCCCCCGGTTCCGACCGCGGACACCAGATCCCGTCCCGACAGGAACGCCACCTCCGGCAACCGGGTCCCCGAGCCACCGGAGAGCCGCCACGCGCCGTACGCCGTTCCGAGAGCCATCGCGCCCAACGCCGGCACCGGACGTCCGGCGAACAGGAGGGCGAGGGCCGCCGCACTGGACCAGGGCAGTTCGGGTCCGGCCGCGCGCTGGCCGCGGCGCCGCGTGAGCGGTCCGGTCGACGCACCGCGCGTGAAGCACGCGCGCAGGTAGCCGCCCAGAGCCTCGACCGGCGGGACCCACACCCGCGACCGGGGCTCGTAGCGCACCGACCACCCGCGTTCGACCAGGCACCACAGCGCGTCGAGCTCGGCGCCTTCGTCCAGGTCGGAGGCGAGGAGATCGGAGTCGACGGCCGCCCGGCGCAGGACAACCGAGCGCACGGGGCTCAGGGGGTCGGCACGGGTGTGTTCGTTCGCGGCTCCCGGCAGTCCCCGTCCGCCGGTCGCGTGCCCCCAGGGCGGAACCGGAGCCGGGTCGGCTCCGCGATCGGCCCCGATCCGGGCGGCGGCGACGGCGGCCACGGTCATCTCCAGATACGTGGGAGCGGTGGCCCGAGCGGTCAGCGCACGGGGGAGGACAGCCGCCACACCGGGGTCGGCGAAGTGTCCCAGGGCCGCTTCGAGCCAGCCGGGGCCAGGGCGCGCACCCGCTGCCACGAGCGCCACGTGGGGTGCGGTGCACGCGCCCAGCGCGGTGTCAAGGGCAGCCGTTCCGCCCGGAGGGCCGGGGACGGTCCGCGCCCCTCTGCTCCGGGCGGCCCACCCGCTCGCACCAGCGGCGCCGATGACGACGGGACGCAGGTCGGGGTAGGCAGTCGCGAGGTCGTCCAGCGTGCGGGCCAGGTCGGCGGGGGACGTCGGGCCGACGACGGCCACGTCCACGGTCGCGGGGCCGACGGGGATCGCGGTGTCCACGGGACGGGGGTGGGCGAACCCCGCGTCGATCAGGCGCCGGGCGAGGATCCGTTCCGCACGGCCGGTCGGGGCGGCCCCGCTCGACCAGCGGATCAGCGCGCTGGCCTGGCCGGTCGTGAGTCGGAGCGCGCGTGGGGGGTGTCCGCCCAGAAGCACGTGCCCTTCATCGGCGAGACGGACGGAACGGTCGATCTCGACCCCCAGCCCAGGGGGCAAGGGGGAGCCGGAGAGGATACCGCGCCGCGAACGGCCGTTGGGAGTGTCACCGCGCCGCAGGCGACCGTTGAGGGTGCCCCACACACCCGCGAAGCGGCCCATGGGCGGTGGAGGGTGACGAAGAGGGGAATGCTGCGCCGCAGGCGTCGCTTGAGGGTGCCCCGCCCCGCCGCGAA
>NZ_ANBC01000474.1 GCF_000341125.1 Nocardiopsis lucentensis DSM 44048
AAGAGGGGGATGCTGCGCCGCAGGCGTCGCTTGAGGGTGCCCCGCCCCGCCGCGAAGCGGCTCCTCGGGCGGTGGAGGGTGACGGGTGGGCATGGGCCCCACCCTGTCGCTTCGGACATCCCGGGCACAAGACCGTGCGAAGCACCAAAATTCAGAAGACCTTCACAGAATCGTTACCTCGCCTCGTGAGCCCCACCAGTCACGAAACACCGCCGTAGCCCGCTCGAGATCCTCGTCACGACCTCACCAGTTCTCCTCTTTTTCCAGGTCAGCGAGGGATATTCTGTCCAGGCCAGGTCGACCGGGTTTCGGAGGAGGTACAGAGCGTATGCTAAGCGCGAATACGCCCTCCAGTGTCGTGGGGCACATCCCTTACCAAACATGACCAACCATGACGGGCCTTCCCTCGGCCCCACCCCCGTCCGGCGGGGAGCCCCGCGGCTCCTCCCGTTCCACACGCCGCCCCCCGCACACCGCGCGCCCCGTGGCACCAGACCACTTCCCTCCCTGACCCAGGGGGCACCGATCCGTGTGTCAGTACCGCGCCGTGACCCGCATCCGCGGGCATGGACGCCACGAGGGCCCGGCGCACCTTGCCCCGCCCGCCGCGCACACACGTCATCGGGAAGTGAAACCCACCATGTGTGACACCGCCGCAGCCCAGGGTCCCCTGGTCACCCAACACGCTCCCGCCCCTGGGACCGCCCCCTCATCGCCGGACCCGCTCTCGTCCCCGCGTTCCACGTCCCGTCCGTTTCAAGGTCCGACGAGATCCATGGAAGAGCCCACTCCACACAACACCGACACCGCCACGAGACCGGTCAGGCGCCGGTTCCCCGGCCTGCCGAGCCAGATCGCCTACGCGCGCCGGTTCGTGGCGCGCCACCTGGCGTCCTGTCCGGACCTGACCACGGTGACCCTCCTGACCAGTGAGCTCGCCACCAACGCCATCACCCACAGCGCGTCCGGCCGGGCGACGGGAAAGTTCGAGGTCTGCGTGCACCAGGCCCCCGGGTGGGCCCGGGTGGAGGTGCGTGACCTGGGCAACCTTGAGGAGTCGCCGCGTCCCCAGCACCGGGACCCCTACGACACCGAGGAACACGGTCGGGGGCTGGACCTGGTCGAGGCGCTCTCCAGCGCGTGGGGCACCGAGCCCCGCGGCGACGGGATGGGGCGCAGGGTCTGGTTCGAGCTGGTGTGGGAGCGCGACGGCGATCCGCTCTGAGAACCGTCGGTGACCGGAGTCTCCCGACGGCCTCGGCGGGACGCCGCNCCGCCGCGCCTGAACCGTGCGTCGCCGTCACTCCCCCGCCGTCACCGACTCGTCCGCGTCGCCGGTGTCGGCCGACGCGGGAAGCCGGAAGCGTTCGTACAGCTGTCGGGCGTAGTCCTTGGCTTCCTGGGACGGTTCCTCGCCCAGCTCGTCGCGGACCAGGTCATCAAGGCTCTTGTTCGATTCGTCCATGTGACGCAGACTGCCTGGAGTGCCCGGAGAGCACAAATCAACGCCCCGATAACCCCCTGAAACCGGCACGGTTCACGTCTCCCGCCGGGCACGGGAACGACGAAGGGGTGCCCCGCACCGAGTGCGGGACACCCCTCAACGGACGGATCGCGCCGATCCGGAAGGACCGGGAGCCGTCAGCGCCCGACGGGTTCTCCGGTGGGCTCGTCCGAACCGCTGGCGCCGTTCCGGCCGCCGGAGCCGTTCATCTCCGGTACGGACCGGCTGGGGGGGGCCCCNNCCCTACCGGCCGCGCGCTTGGCGCGCCGGCGCTCACGACGGGCCGCCCGCTTCCGTGCGCGGCGCTCCTTGCCCGCCTCCACCAGCTGGTAGAGCACGGGAACCAGGATCAGCGTGAGCAGGGTGGACGAGACCAGACCGCCGATCACCACGATCGCGACCGGGCCGGAGACGAACGCGCCGCCACCGGTGAGGCCGGTGGCCAGCGGAACCAACGCGGCGATGGTGCCCGCCGCGGTCATGAGGATCGGCCGCAGACGGTGCCGGGTGCCCTCGACGATCGCCTCGCCCAGCGGCATGCCGCCCGCACGGTTCTGGTTGATCAGGTCCATCAGCACGATGGCGTTGGTGATCACCACGCCGATCAGCATGAGCATGCCGATCATCGCGGCCGCGCCGAGCGGGGTGCCGGTCAACATGAGCAGACCCAGCGAACCGGTCGCCGCGAAGGGAACCGACACCAGTAGCAGGAGCGGCTGGATGAGGCTCTTGAACGTCGCCACCATGATCAGGTAGCAGATGACGATCGCCGCGAGCAGCGCCGTGAGCAGCTGCATGAGGCCCTCGGACTGGTCCTGGCTGACCCCGGCCAGCGTGGCGGCGGCGCCCGAGGGCAGGTCCAGCTCGTCCAGGGCCCGCGCGATCTCGGCGCTCACCGCGCCGAGGTCGGAGGCGGTCGGGCTGGCCGACACCGTGGCGCTGGTGACGCCGTCGATCCGGGTCAGTTCCGGGGGCTGCACGACCTCCTCCACGTCGGCGACGCGGTCCAGGCTCACCTCCTGCCCGGTGGGCGTGGTGAGCGTGAGGTCCTCCAGCTCCGCACGGCTCTCCGGGGCCTCGTCGATCAGCACGACCACGTCGCGGCGGACGTCGTCGACGGTCGCGGAGCCGACACCCTGGCCGTTGAAGGCGGCGGCGACCGCCTGGCCGACCATGGCCTCGTTCATCCCCAGTTCGGCGGCCTCCTCGCCGTCGACGCGCACCTCCAGGGCCGCCTGGGAGGCGGAGACCCCGTTGACCACGTCGTCGGCGCCGTCGATGTCGAGCAGGGCCTCCTCGACCATGTCAGCGGCCTCGGTCAGGGCCTCCTGATCCTCGGCCGTGACCCGGACCTCGATACCCGAGCCGCCCATCCCGCCCGAGGCGTCGAGCCTGGGCTCGTACTCGGTGTCGAGGGCGGCGAAATCCTCCCGCAGCACCTCGCGGTTGCGCAGCTGGTCGGACTCGGGGTCTGCGGTGACGGTGTAGCTGATCTGGTCGGTTCCGGCGGCCATCATCGGGTTGCCGTTGCCGCCGACGCTGACCTGGTAGTCGTCCACCCAGGCCATTCCGTCGAGCAACTCCTCGACCTTGGCGGCCTCGGCGTCGGCGGTCTCCAGGGAGGTGCCCGGCTCCAGGTCCTGCACCGCCATGTAGGTGTTCTGCTCGGCCTCGCCGAGCCAGTCGGTCTCCATCGTGAGGGCCATGGCCACGGTGCCGGCGAAGATCACGGTGGCGCCCGCCAGGACGATGGCGGTGGCGCTCTTCCGCTTGGTGGTGATCCACCGGATGATCGGGACGTAGATCCGCTGCAGTGGCGTGCGCAGCTCCGCCCGGGACTGTTCGCGCTCGATCTCCTCCTGAGTGGTGTCACCGACCTCCTTGGGCCGCATGAACCAGTAGCACAGGACGGGGGTGAGGGTCAGCGCGACCAGCAGCGAACCGCCCAGGGCGATCGAACTGGTCACGGCGAACGGCGTGAAGATCTCACCGGCCTGGTTGTCGACGAAGGCCATCGGCAGGAACACGGCGATGGTGGCGAACGAGGAGGAGGCCACGGCCGTGGCGACCTCGCGGACTCCGTCCTTGACCGCCGCAGCGCGCTCCTTGCCGTAGCCCATGTGGCGGCGGATGTTCTCCAACACCACGATCGAGTCGTCGACCACCCGGCCGATCGCGATGGTCAGGGCCGCCAGGGTGAGCATGTTCAGGGTGAACCCGAACGCCTGCATCCCCAGGAAGGTGACCAGGATGGACACCGGGATCGACACGGCGACCACGATCGTGGAGCGGATCGACAGCAGGAAGACCAGGATCACGACGACCGCGGCGACCAGACCCATCCAGCCCGCGTTGAACATGTCCGAGATCGACTCGTTGATGAAGGGGGCCTGGTCGAAGACCGGTGTGAGGTGGATGTCGTCCCCGAGCAGGTCGGCCTGCTCGTCCAGCACGGAGTTCACGCCCTCGGAGATGTCGACGGTGTTGCCGTCGGGCGTGGACAGGACCATGAGCATGACGGCCGGCTCGCCGTTCACGCGGGAGATCTCGGTGGACTCCCGCGGGACCAGCGCGACGTCGGCGACCTCGGAGAGCTGGACCGGCTCGGGTGCGGCGGACGCGGCACCCGGAACGGCCGCCGCGGTGCTCTGGGCGGGCCGGATCCACACGTCCTCGATCTGTTCGAGGTCGGTGTGCCGCTCACCGGTGGTGACGCTGAGCGTGCGGTCGTCCTCGTCGAGGGTGCCGCCGGCCATGAGCAGGCCGCTGCCCTCCAGTGCCTGGGTGAGGTCCCGCGCGGTGAGGCCGGCCGACTCCAGTTCGTCCGCGTCGGGGGTGATCTCGACTCGCTCCTCCTCGACACCCATGAGCACGGCCGAGCGCACACCGGAGACCGACTCGATCTCCGGGAGGAGGACGGTCTCCACGGTGGAGGCCATGTCCTTCTGGTCGAGTTCGTCACTGCTGACCGCGAGGACCTGGGCGGGCAGCATGTTGGTGTTCATGGACATCACGTTGGTGTCCACACCGTCGGGCAGGAAGCCGGAGACCTGGTCGATCGCGGCCTGGGTCTCGCGGACCAGCACGTCCTGTTCGTGCCCGTAGTCGAACTCGGCCTGGATCGTCACGGACCCGGTACTGCTGGTGGAGGTGACGGCCGTGATGCCCTCCACGCCCTGGACGGCCTGTTCCAGCGGTTCGGTGACCTGGCTCTCCACGACCTGGGGGGTGGCCCCCTCGTAGGAGGCGGTGACGGTCACCATCGGCAGCGAGAACTCGGGGAAGAGCTCGCGTTTGGCGCCCACCGCGGCGAGCACTCCGAAGAACATGACCGCGAGGGTGATGAGGAGGACGAGCGCCCTGTTGCCGAGGGAGATGTTCGACAGGCGGTTCACGTGTGCGTCCCTTCCGTTCCGCGGGCCGGTGTCCCCGCGAGGGATCGACCCGCGGCGCGGGTCGTTGTCGCCGATCTGGACATGAGGGGTTATCGCTCCTAGTTCGCTGCCGTGTGGTGGTGTGCCGTCCCGCGACGGGGGGCACGCACCAGCGCACGCGGACGGCGTCGTTCGGTCGGACCCGCCGTCGGGTGTCGCGGATGTCGTGGATGTCGCGGGGGTGGTGGTCTTCCGAGGTCGGGGCCCGGGTGTCGGGCGCCGCTTCCGTCGGGCGCACCACTCACCATACGTCGCGTTATATCGGGTCCTCAGCTCTGTCGGCCCGGTTCAGGGATCTCTCAGGGAGACGTCAGCCTTACGTCAGGGTCGGCACCTGACCAAAGTTGGGGACATCATCCGAAAGATCGGAGTGTCCGCGGCTGAGGTGGGCTTCGACGTGCTCCACGAGGACGTCTGAGCGTAACGGTCGGTTCACCGTCGATTTACGGGCCTCCGGAACGGGGGAGGCCAAGGAGGGGGTGTGTCGCGCACGCGTACGGAGCGTTCGACGCCGGGCCGTGGGGGCACCGACCCCGGACCACGGACGGCGACTCAGGCCACGGAGGAGCGATCGTCCGCGGGCAGGTGCGGCTGCGTCGTTCCCCACACGACACGCAGCAGGTCGTCCAGTGCGTGGGCGAGGGAGTCGTCGACGAGCTCGTAGCTGACCTGACGCCCGCGCGCCTGGGTCCGGACCAGACCGCAGTCCCGCAGGCAGGCCAGGTGGTTGGAGACGTTCTGGCGGGTGAGCCCCAGCTGGTCGGCGAGGCCCGCCGGGTAGTTGGGGCCGTCGAGGAGGGCCAGCAGCAGACGGCTGCGGGTGGGGTCGGACAGGGCGCGCCCCAGGCGGTGGATGGCGGACAGGCGCTGCTCGGAGGTCAACATGAAAATCATTGTACACAGGTTGCTGTATAGACAGCTTCGACTGTATAAACAGTGGTGACTGAATTGTTTGTCGATGTCGGAGCACGACCACCGACACCGCCGTCCACGAAAGGGGTCAGCGATGGGTGCCGGACACGGGCACGGACACGGCGCGATGACCGCCGGGGCCGCCAACAGCAAACGGTTGGCCCTGGCCCTGGGACTCATGCTCACCGTCGCCGTCGTCCAGGTGAGCGGCGCCGTGTTCAGCGGCAGCCTCGCCCTGCTCGCCGACGCCGGTCACACCGCCACCGACTCCTTCGGGGTGGGCTTGGCGCTGGCCGCCGTGTGGATCGCCACCCGACCCGCCACCAGCAAGCGGACCTTCGGCTTCCAGCGCGCCGAAATCCTCGCCGCGGCCGTCAACGCGCTCGCGCTGTTCGGCCTGTGCGGATTCATCGTCATCGAGGCGGTCGACCGGCTGCGCTCACCCGCCGAGGTGTCCGGCCCCGGCGTCGTGCTCGTGGCCGGTATCGGCCTGGTCGCCAACGTCGTGGCACTGTTCGTCCTGCGGTCGGGGGCGGAGGAGAGCCTCAACGTCCGCGGTGCCTACGTGGAGGTGTTGAGCGACGCCCTCGCCTCGGTCGGCGTCATCGTCGGGGGCGTCGTGCTGTGGCTCACCGGCTGGAGCCGGATCGACACGCTCATCTCCCTCGCCATCGCCGCCGTCATCGTCCCCCGGGCGTGGGCGCTGCTCAAGGAGGCCGTGCACATCCTGCTGGAGGCCACCCCCAGGGGCATGGACCTCGCCGAGGTCCGCGACCACCTCCTCGACCACCCCGCCGTCGTCGACGTGCACGACCTGCACGCGTGGACCATCACCTCCGGCGTACCCGTGATGTCGGCCCACGTGGTCGTGGACGAGGAACACCTCCGGGACAGCGGGCGGATGCTCGACGAACTCCACACCTGCCTGACCGGACACTTCGACGTCGAGCACTCGACCCTGCAACTGGAGCCGCCGGGCCACGCCGCCCACGAGGGCGCTCGACACGCCTGAGCACCACGGGTGTCCTGGGTTCGGTGACCCGTTCGGTCCTGCCCTGATGGCAGAATCGTTCGGGTCCGGACAAGGCGTACGTGGAAACTCGGGTGGAAACGGGATCATGGGGTGGGTTCCCGATGCGGCGCGCGTTCGCGCCGCGCAGACGGCCAGCGCCACGCGGCGGCGCGTCGCACGCCTCATGCACCGTCTTCCCCCGATCGCCCGGCGCTGGTCCGGCGCGCAGCCGACGTACCGGCCGCGCAGCGCGTGGGGGAAGCCCGCACGGGCCTTCCTCCTGATGTTCGTCGCGGCCGACCTCCTGGGCGCCGGGCTGCTGATGACCCCCGCCGCCTCGACCGACGGTGAGGGGCTGGACTTCGTCGAGGCGGTGTTCACCTCGACCACGTCCCTGGCCGTGTGCGGGCTCTCGGTCATCTCGATCGGGGACGACCTGTCGGTCTTCGGCCAACTGGTGGTCACCGCGCTGATCCAGGTCGGCGGGATCGGCATCATGACGCTGGCCTCCCTGCTCGGCTCGGCGCTCGTGCAGCGCTTCAGTCTGCGCATGCAGCTCAACGTGCAGGCGGAGAACCGGGCGCTGGCGGTCGGGGACGTCCGGGGGATCGTCAGCCGGGTGGCACTGGTCGGCCTCGTGATCGAGGCCGCGACGTTCGTGGTCATCATGCCGCGGATGTGGCTGGGCCACGGGATGGGTTTCGGGGAGGCGGCGTACTCGGCCTTCTTCCACTCGGTGTCGGCGTTCAACAACGCGGGGCTGTCGCTGTACGACGACAGCCTCACCCGGTTCACAGGAGATATCGTCATCCTCGGAGCCGTGGCCGTGGCCGTCATCCTCGGCGGTATCGGCTTCCCGGT
>NZ_ANBC01000475.1 GCF_000341125.1 Nocardiopsis lucentensis DSM 44048
GCACACGCGGCTGACCGTGGTCACGAGCTCCGTGCTGTTCGTGGTCACCGGTGTGCTCGTCATCGCGATGGAGTGGGGCAACCCGGACACGTTGGGCGGACTGCACTGGGGGGCGCGGATCACCGACGGATTCTTCCACGGGGTCATGCCGCGCAGCGGCGGCTTCAACGTCACCGACACGGGCGCGATGAACGACTCCACCCTGTTGCTCACCATCATGATGATGTTCGTGGGCAACGGCAGCGCGGGGACGGCGGGCGGCATCAAGGTCGCCACACTCGCGGTGCTCTTCCTCGTCCTGTGGTCGGAGGTCCGTGCCCACGACCACGTGCACGTCTTCGGCCGCCGCCTTCCCCCCGACATCATCCGCCAGGCCCTCAGCCTGACCTTCCTGTCCATGACCGTGGTGGCGGGAACGACCGTGTTCTTCCTGCACACGACCCAGTTCTCGTTCATGGAGACCCTCTTCGAGGTGGTCTCCGCGGTGGGCGTGGTGGGTCTGTCCACGGGCATCACCCCGGATCTCCCCTCGTGGGCGCAACTGCTGCTCGCCGTGCTGATGATCGCGGGCCGCATCGGACCGGTCACGTTCGTCACCGCCATCGCCTTCCGTGAGCGCAAGCGCCGCTACGACCTGGCCGAGGGCCGGACGATGATCGGTTGAACACCACCCACCCGCAGTCACCGAAGGAAGACCCCGTGCCGTACACCAAGAAGGAATCCGACAAACGCATCCTGATCATCGGGCTGGGCCGGTTCGGCAGCTCCATGGCACTGGAGCTGATCAACCACGGCTGGGAGGTGCTGGGTATGGACTCCAGCCCGCGCCTGGTCCAGATGTTCGCCGACGCCCTCACCCACACGGTGATCGCGGACGCCACGGACGACGAGGCGCTCCGGCAGATCGGCGCGGCGCAGTTCACCCACGCGGTCGTCGCGATCGGGTCGCACCTGGAGGAGAGCATCCTCGCCACGTCGCAGCTGGTCGACCTGGGTGTCCCCGACATCTGGGCCAAGGCGGTCAGCCGCCGCCACGGTCGCATCCTCGAGCAGGTGGGCGCCCACCACGTGGTCCTGCCCGAGCACGACATGGGTGAGCGGGTCGCGCACCTGGTGTCGGGACGGATGCTGGACTACGTCGAGATGGAGGAGGGGTTCTCGCTCGGCAAGACCAAGGCGCCCAAGGAGCTCATCGGCCTCCCCCTGGCCGAGACCAGGGTCCGGCAGAAGTACGGGATCACGGTCGTGTCGGTCAAGCACCGCGGCGCGGCGTTCACCTACGCCAGCCGGGAAACCGTGCTGAGTAAGGGGGACGTGATCGTGGTCGCCGGTCGTACCGAGGACGTGGAGCGGTTCGCCGAGGCGGACTGAGCCGCGCGGGCCCGGCCGACCGGGAGCGGATCCACCGACCTGGGATCTTCCCCACCAGCCGGACAAATTGACAACCGTTTTCATTTTCCCGCATGATGGGTCCCATGCGAACTGGGACCACCGTGCGGGCCGCCGCCCTCGGCGCCGCGACACTCATGATGATCACCGCGTGCGGCGGCGGCGAGGGCGGGGCCGACGGCGCGGAGGACGCCGCGTTGACCCTCGTCACCGGCGTCTACCCCCTGGAGTGGCTGGCCGGGCGGGTCGGCGGCGACCGCGTGGCCGTCACGCAGCTCACCGAGCCGGGCGCCGAACCCCATGACCTCGAGCTGACCGGCCGTCAGATCGGTGAGGTCAGTGAGGCGGACATCGCCTTCTACGTCTCGGGACTCCAGCCCGCCGTGGACGAGGCGGTCGAGCAGGAGGCGGCGGACACCGCGCTCGACGTCGCCGACGTGGTCGAACTCCACCCCATCGGTGATGACGGCGGCCACGAGCACGAGGACGAGCACGCCCACGAAGAAGAAGGCGAGCACGCCCACGAGGAGGAGGGCGAGCACGAGGCGCACGCCGAGGAGGACGAAGAAGGCCACGAGGAGGGCGACGGGCACGACCACGGCGAGTTCGACCCCCACTTCTGGCTCGACGTCGATCTCATGGCGGAGGCCGCCGCCGCGCTCGCCGACCGGATGGCCGAACTGGACCCCGACGGCGCGCAGACCTACGAGGAGAACGCCGAGGCAGTGACCGCGGAGCTGACGACGATCGGCGAGGAGTACGACGCGGGACTGACCGACTGCGCGCGCCACGAGGTGGTCGTCGGACACACGGCCTTCGCCTACCTGACCGAGGCCCACGGGCTGGAGCAGATCGGCGTCAGCGGGGTCGACCCCGACACAGAGCCCTCCCCCTCGCAGATCGCGGCGATCGCGGACATCGTGGAGGAGCGCGACATCACCACGGTCTTCACCGAACCTCTGATGCCCGCCGCGACCGCCGACACCATCGCCGCCGAGTCCGGGGCCGAGGTCGCCGTACTCGACCCGTTGGAGGGGGTGACCGACCAGTCCCCCGGCGACGACTACCCCTCGATCATGCGCGGGAACCTGGCTGCACTGACGGCGGCCCTGGAGTGCTCCTGACCACTACCTCCCGGTCCATCTGAGACGCGCCGAGCCACACCCCTCCCCCTCCCCGAGCCCCATCGGTCACCCGACCGGTGGGGCTCTCACTTGTGCCTCTGGTGACCTTTCCCTGGGTGTTTTTCCGCCTTTCTAGACTTTTGTCGGGTGCGCTCACGCCCGAACAGAGCCATTCGATTACATGGCGCTTACATCATGCGAAAGCCGGGGACAAGTGGCCGCCGTCACGCTAGTCTTGTGAATGTGACAGTGCTGATGCACGTGCATATGTCAGTGCATCAGCACAGCACCTCCCCTCAAGTGGCAAAGGAGCAGGACAGCATGAGCGCACACAACGGCATCTCCGCGACCGAACTCACCGGTGCGGCGTGGCAGAAGGCGAAGCGCAGCAACTCCCAGGGCGCCTGCGTGGAGATGGCACGACTGAGCGACGGATCGATCGCCGTACGCAACTCCCGCTTCCCTTCGGGGCCCGCCCTGGTCTACACCCAGGAGGAGATCGACTGCATGATCCTGGGCGCCAAGGACGGTGACTTCGACAACCTGCTGAGCTGACCCGAAGGACGAAACGATCCGACGGCGCGCGTCGGAGGCTCCGCCCCCGAACGCCCGTCTCTCCCGAGCGGCGGCACCGGGGCCTCTCTCACCCCGATCGGGCGGCCGCGAACCTGGGGGCTCCACCGCGACGGTGGAGCCCCCAGGCCCGACGGGGCCGCGATCCCACGGCGGGCCAGGGCATCGGCCCCGCACCCCGTCGACACACGGCTGGCGGTCAGTCCCTTTCCAGGTCCGCCAGCATCTCCTCAAGCATCTCCAGTGTCTCGTCCGGTGTGGCCGCCGCGACACTCAGTCTGGTCATCGCCTTGGTGTAGGCCTCCACCACGTTCCGACGGTCGACGATCTCCCCGTCGGTCAGCTGCTCCAGGTAGAGCAGGTCCGCGAGCTCGAAGTCGGAGTAGCGGAGCAGGGTGAACGATCCCGCCTCGGCGGCGTGCGCGCCGACCTCGAAGGGGACGATCTGGAGGGTGATGTTGTCGTAGTCCTTGCAGAACTCGATCAGCCGCCGGAGCTGGCCGCGCATAATCTCCCGGCCCCGCGGCTTTCCCCCGATGGGCCGACGGACCGCGGCCTCGTCGAGGATGACCCACATGCGCATGTCCTTGTCGCGGTCGAGCCGCTGCTGTCTGCGCAGCCTGGCCTCGATCCGCTGCTCGGTGACCATGTCGGTCTCCACGCCACCGGAGATGATCTCGCGCGCGTACTCCTCGGTCTGGAGCAGGCCCGGCACGAACTGGGACTCGTAGATCCGGATGTGGTCGGCGGCCTCCTCGAAACCCACGTAGCGGACGAACCACTTGTGCAGGGAGTCGCCGTACTCCTTCCACCAGCCCGGCTTGTTGGATTCGCGAGCCACTTCGAGGAATTGCTTGATGACCTTACGGTCGGTGACCCCGTACATCTTGAGGAGGTCCTCGATATCCCGGAGCTTGAAACCGACCCGACCGAGTTCCATCCGGCTGATCTTGGACGCGGACGCGCGAATCCGGTTCCCTGCGTCCTCGCGAGTGATACCGCGCTGTTCGCGGTACTGCCGTAGCTCGTGCCCGAGGAGCATGCGACGCACGGTGGGGCCACTCCCCTTGCGCAATCGAGCGATATCCACGTTCGCCGCCTCTCTGTCATTCCCCGAACAAGGGTATCCGGACCGGTGGGACTCCTTTGCCGTGCGGTCAGGACACTACACGTACACGATATAGCCATGGTGGCCGTACACACGGAGCCCCATCGGGTCGCTGTCCCGTGTCCGACCGCCCCTCGAGCGGTCGCGGCGGCGGGGCGGCCGCCCACCGCGCCGGTCGGCACGTCACGCGAATTGCGCCCAAACGAACTTTCCGGTGGGGGGTGTCGGAATCACTCCCCACTCTCGCGCGAAAGCACTGACGAGTGCAAGCCCCCGCCCTCCTTCGAGGGTCAGGTCCGGCTGCCTTCTCCTCGGCCACCGTTCCCCGCCGTCGCGAACCGCACAGATGAATTCTCGCCCGCTGCGCATGAGCGAGAGCTGAATACCGCCCTCGCCCGGCCGAGCCACCGGCAGGGGGCCGCCGTGTCGGACCGCATTGGTCACCAATTCGGAAACAACGACCGCGACATCATCGGACAAGTACCCCATCTCCCATTCGCGGAGAAGGGCCTCGGATATCTCGCGCGCGGCGCCCACGGCGTACGGCCGGGGCTCGAAGCCCCACGTGACGGCGTCGTGCCGGTCACCGCACACGGGCGTGTTCCACCGGCTGGAACCGTGCTTCAGGACCCTGAACCACCATCCACCGGCCGGTTCCGCCACCGCCTCCGCACATTCCATGCCTTCCACTCCTCCCCGGTGCGTGTGCCCCGAACCCGTTCGCCCCGCGCTTACGGATATGGCCGTGAAACCCTCCCCCACGCTGGGGAACGGCGCGTCACTCCGCTCGGCGCGTGCCGCTGCACGGTTCGAATGCACGTGCACCCTGGCCTTGGAGGCAATCGTAGGCCAAGCCCTGACAATGTGCAGGGAAACGGGGACACCAATCCCCGACGAGGTTTCCGGCGCATGTCACGGCCTTCCCCGCACGACCCGTTCACACCACCCCGACTACCTACCGACCGGTAGGGATGGCGATAGGATTCGCTCGCGCCCACCTCGTGAACCTTGGAGGTAACACCATGTCCCCAACACCCCGTGTGGCCATCGTGACCGGCGCCGCCCGAGGCATCGGCGCGGCCACCGCCGAACGGCTGGGCNNNCGGGCCGTGGCCGTGCTGGACCTGAAGGTGTCGGACGCCCAGGAGGTCGTGGACCGCATCACCGCCGAGGGCGGTCGCGCGCTCGCGGTGGGCTGCGACGTGTCCGACGCCGACCAGGTGGCCGCCGCGGTCGACACCGTCGCCGAACGCCTGGGGCCGCCGCAGATCCTGGTGAACAACGCCGGTGTCCTGCGCGACAACCTGCTGTTCAAGATGTCGGTGGAGGACTGGGACACCGTGATGAACGTGCACCTGCGGGGCGCGTTCCTCATGAGCCGGGCCGCCCAGGCGCACATGACCGAGCACAAGTGGGGCCGGATCGTCAACCTGTCCAGCTCCTCGGCGCAGGGCAACCGCGGCCAGGCCAACTACTCCGCGGCCAAGGCCGGCCTGCAGGGCTTCACCAAGACCCTCGCGATCGAACTGGGCAAGTTCGGCGTCACCTGCAACGCGGTCGCGCCCGGGTTCGTCGAGACCGACATGACCCGGGCCACGGCCGAGCGCGTCGGCGTCGACTACGACGCCATGAAGGAGTTCAAGGCCGCCGAGATCCCGGTGCGCCGGGTGGGGGAGCCCGCTGACATCGCCAACACGATCGCCTTCCTCACCGGTGAGGCGGCCGGGTTCGTGTCCGGCCAGGTCATCTACGTGGCGGGCGGGCCGCTCGACTGACGTCGGCCCGGAGACGGCCACCGGCTGACCGCTCAGCCTGACGGTCGGGTGGGAGGGACCGGCCCTCCCACCCGACCGGTTTCCCGAAGCGGGCGCTCAGGCGGGTTTCTCCAGCAGGGTGATGCAGTCGCGGTACTTGGTGACGTCGTACTGTCCCCGGTCCCCCCACGAGTCGCGCTGCTGGGTCACACGCAGACCCGCCGCCCGCGCCCAGTCGGCGAACGCCCGTGGTGACACGTCGGAGCGGTTGCCGTCGTCGCGCCAGCGGCGCTGGCTGACCCAGCGTTGGACGACCTTCCCCGGGCGTCCGGCGCGTCGGGTCAGGGGGGCCAGACGCAGTGTCCAGTCGGGTTTGCCGGCGTGGTGGATGACCGCGCTCCCGCCGGGTTCCAGGATGCGGGCGATCTCGTCGAGGTAGCCGGTGATGACGTCCTCGTCCAAGTGCACGAACACGTCGAAGGACCACACGAAGCCGAGCGACGCGTCGGGAACGGGTTCCATGCCGCAGTCGGAGGTGTGATGGGTCCGCAGTCCCCGTCGGTCGCCGAATCGCTCCCGGCAGTGGTCGAGGCAGTTCTGGTTGATGTCGACGATCCAGACCGTGCGGGCGTGTTCGAGCAGGTGCTCGGTCCAGCGGCCCCGACCGGGGCCGATCTCCAGGACGTCGCACCCGGTGGCGCCGGGGGCGAGCAGCGTGTCGACGAGGGATCCCTTCCAGGCCGCGTAGGGCTGGCGGCAATGAGCGGCCATCCATTCCCATTCATCACCGTTGTGGTCCCATGTGTGCTTTTCTCCCCAGATCTTTCGGTTCCACTCGGTCGTCGGCATTTTCTACTTTCCCTTCCCGTTCCCGATGGGACGATTCCGCCTCGGCATGCACAAAGACCTGGGAAGACACCGACCTCAACATGCTGAGGCAGGCTTTTCCGCGCACCGGAGAATCGACCGAGGAAAAGTCAATACGACCACGCCCCACCGGTCAAACGGAAACACGTTGTCGACGCTTCGATGGTGAGATATCCCAACGCCCTGGGGGCGAGAGGGGCGGTCAGCCGACGGCCGTCTCCCGGCCCCCGGGTCCCCTCCCGGCCCCGGGGTTCTCGAACTCCCCGATCACGACGGACACCAGTTCCTCGACCAGGCCGACACCGCTGAAGTAGTCGGGGTGGTCGTCGGAGAGGACGGCGACGAGGTACTCGCGGTCGGGCCCCACCACGTAGCCGACACTGTTGATGTTCCACAGACCGTGGTTGCTCTCACGGGGGACCCAACCGTTCTTGAGCCCCACCGTGTCACCGGGTCCGGCCGCGGCGCTGATCCCCCACGCCTGTTCGGGGGCGACCGACTCCATGAGGCCGCGCACGTACGCGCGGTCCTCCTCCGAGAGCAGGCCCTGGTCGGCGTGTAGGGCGCGCAGCAGTCGGAGCTGGTCGGACGCGGTGGTGCGGGTCGCGCCCCAGACGCCGCGCGGGTGGGGTTCGGTGCCGGTGAAGCCGAGTGTCGCGGCTCCCGCCTCGAATCCCTCGGTGAAGCCGAGACGCGAGTAGAGGCCGTTGGTGACCCCGTTGTCGCTGTAGCGGATCATCCGCTCCGCCTGGGCGCGCTCGGAGGCGGTCAGCTCGCGCCCCTCCGCGTCGGCGCGCAGGAGCAGCATGGTGAGGATGGTCAGTTTGGCCGCACTGCCCGTCTGGAAGGGGTCCTGCGGCGCGTGGCTGAACGTGGTTCCCGTACGCAGGTCCTGCACGGCGATGCCGCACCGCACACCGTGTTCGGCGATGATCGCCGCGACCCGTTCGGAGAGTTCCCCGCGCTGCTCCGGGGTGAGCACGGCGCTCCCTGAGACGGGTTCGGGGGTGTCCCCCGGCGCCGGCACGACGTCCCCGGCGACCACGCCGCCGGGTGGTTCCGGGACGGTGTCCCCACGTGCGGCGGAGCCCGATCCCGGCAGGACGAGGGCCATGGTCGCGGCCACCGTGACCGCCGCGAGCGCGCGCGGCCAGGTGCGCGGGTCGGCTGGAGGACGCCGGGGCACGCTATCACCGGTCCGTTGGCGGGGAGGAATGGGCTGTTTTGCCCATTATCTACCCACAAGTGAGCACTGCGCTTAGCCGATATTGAATCGGTATGGCCGGATACGGCCCCGTTTCGGAACGTGTGCCCCCGGGTCACCCCTGTCGGCGCGTCTCCTCGTCGATGCCGCGTGCCACGAGCGCCTCGCCGGTCGCGTCGGCCATCCTCAGCAGCTGGACGATCACCGGCACCACCAGCAGGTACGGACGTCCCGACAGGCCCCGGGCCACGTAGCCCTCACGGGCGGTCCGCCAGGCCACCAGGACCATGGGGATGGAGCGCACGGTGAGTGCCAGGACCAGGGCGACACGGTCGGGGTTGGCGCCCACGCGGCGCAGTGGTCGGGCCAGGCGCTCGAAGAGGCCGAGCATCTCACCGACACGGGTCGTGAGCGTGACGGCGTTGGCCAGCAGCACGAGGGCGGCCAGCTGCGCGCAGAGCCGAAGAGCCGTCTGCCAGTCGCCGAACAGCGTCTGGAACACACCGATGGCCAACAGGAACGGCCACAGGGCACGCAGGACCCCGAACGCGTGGCGCGGCGGCAGGCCGACGACCGGGTACAGGACGAGGGCGGCGCCGAGCGCACCGACCGCCAGCCAGTGGTGGGCCGCCACGACCAGGGCGGCACCGACGACCAGCAGCGCCAGGAGTTTGGGACCGGCCGGGGTCCGGTGCAGCGGCCCCGAACCCGGCACGTAGAGGCCGGTCACCGGTCGGCCTCCTCCCGGTCCGCCCGTTCCATCCGGTCCACGTAGAAGGGCACCGCCTCTCCCGGAGCGCCGTCGAAGACCACGCGCCCGTCGTCGATGACGAGCACGCGGTCGAAGCCGGTGAGCAGGTCCAGGTCGTGGGTGAAGAGGACGACCTGCTGGTCGAGGCGTTCCAGGGTGCGGTGCACCATCCGGGTGTTGCGCAGGTCGAGCAGCGTGGTGGGCTCGTCGCAGACCAGTACCTCGGGTTCGGTGACCAGCACCGACGCCAGGGCCAGGAGCTGCTTCTGGCCGCCTGACAGCAGGTGTCCGGGGTGGTCGCGGTGGCTGTCCAGGCCGAACCGCTCCAGGATCCGGTCCACCCTGCGGGCGGTCTCCTCGGCGCCCAGGCGCAGCGACCGCAGGCCGATCTCCACGTCCTCGGCCACCGTCGGCATGATGATCTGGTGCGAGGCGTCGGAGAAGACGAACCCGACCCGACGGCGGACCCGCCTGGCGTGCCGCCGGGTGTTCCACTCCCCCAAGGACACCGTGCCGGCGTCCGGGACGACGAGGCCGTTGAGGGTACGGGCGAGTGTGGACTTGCCGGACCCGTTGGCCCCGATCACGCCGATGCGGTGCTCGGCGAGATCGAGGGTGACGTCGCGCAGTACCGCGCGGCCGTCGTAGGAGTGGGACACCCCCTCCAGCCGGAGCATCAGGCGGCCTCTTCGAGCACCGGGCGTCCGGCGGGCGGGATCGGGTAGGCGCGGAAGACCGTGGCGGCGATGAGGGCGGTGACCACGGCCTTGACGGCGTCGCCGGGCAGGTAGACGAGCATCGAGAGTCCGGCGGCCAGGACGCCGTCACCGAGGGCGACCGCCATCCAGGGCACACCGATCGCGTAGATGACGAGGATGCCGCCGACCAGGTTGATCCCCAGGCCCTTCCAGAAGGAGTACTTTCCGCCGCGGATCATGAGGTCGGTGAGGACGCCGATGACGAGGGCGGCGAAGATCCAGCTGACGATGAATCCGGCGGAGGGGCCGGCCAGGACCGCCAGACCGCCGCGTCCGCCCGCGAAGAGCGGGAGTCCGGCCAGGCCGAGGGCGAGGAAGGTGGCGACGGCGAGGGTGCCGCGCTTCCAGCCCAGGAGGGTGGGGGCGAGCATGATGCCGAGCGTCTGGAGGGTGATCGGCACGGGGGAGAAGGGGATCGGGATGGCCACGGAGACGCTCAGGGCCGCGATGAGGGCGGCGAAGACGGCGATGAGCGACAGGTCGCGGGCGGTCAGGCCCTTGTAGCGAACGTGTGTGGTCGTGGGGGTGGGCATGCGGAGTTCCCCTCAGGGAGGTAGCGGGTGATGGATCCCAACTATTGTCCGGTATGCCCGGTTCGCAGATGTAGGCCGGGGCGCACAGAAGGCCACGCCCCGGTGTTGTGGGAGTCCGCCTGAGACGCGCGTCACTTCCGGCGCGGGCCGGCGTCCCCGCGGAGGGAGGTCAGGAGGACGGTCCAGTCGGAGCCGGGGAACGAGAGATGGCCGAGGGAGCGGTTCTGCGTGTCCCGGACATGGACGCCTGAGTCCGTGTCCGCGACCTCGACACAGGCTCCGGTGTTCGAGCTGTACGACGACTTGCGCCATGAGAGTGCGGTTCGTTCCATGATGCGACCCCTTCGCTACGTGTACTTGGCGAGCGAGCGCTCGATCAACTCCAACGACTTCTCACGGCTCAGAGCCCGCTCCCGCAAACCGTCGAAGATCCCGGAGAAGTGCGCGACGTCGGCGAGGTCCTCCAGGTAGAGCGCGCCCAAGCCGTACTCGATGTAGACGACATCGTTGTAGGTGATCGCCTTCAGCCCCGAGTCCGGGAACGAGAGGATCATGAACGAGCCGTATCCGGCCGGGTGCTCGCCCGCGTTGAAGGGCAGGATTCGGCACGTCACTCTGGGCAGTTCGCAGCATTCCTGGAGATGACGAAGCTGGGTCGCCATCACCCTGGGTCCGCCCACCTCGCGGTAGAGCGCGGACTCGTTCATGATGACGTCCAGCGTCGGGGGATTGTTACCGGTCAGCCGTTCCTGACGGGCTTTCCGCAACGCGGCGTGCTCCCGCGCCTCGTCATCGGAGACAACATCCACGGCCGTACGGGCCAGAGCGAACGCGTACTCCTCGGTCTGGAACAGCCCGTGGATCAGCTCGGTCTGGTAATCGCGGATCGTGTCGGCCTCGGTCTCCAGCCCAACATAGGAGTCAAACCACGCTGGCGTCGTCTTGTACGTCTGCCACCAACCCCGGCGACGCGCGGCGTGCGCCAGCTCGAAGACAGCATCGCACTCCTCGTCGGTGCCTCCGTAGTACTTCATGAGGACCTGCGCGGTACCGGGTTGGATCCTGGTCGTCGCGCTTTCGACCTTGCTCAGTGTCGCCGCGTGCATGCCTGCGTGCTCGGCCGCCTTCGCTGCCGTGATCCGCGCGCCCTCCCTGCGCTGACGCAGCACTCTGGCCAGGGTCCGCCGCGCGACCGTGGGGCTGGCGTCCGCCACCCGACACCTCCTGATGCAGACATGGACGTCCACAGTTTCGCTGATCCAATGCACGGCGCCAACTTTTCGCAAGTTGCCAATAATAGAGATTCTAAAGACTCTCTTGCCAATATCTGTGTTGCCGTGCACACTAGCAGTGATGACGGTGGCCGTCCGGAGGCTCGCACCGGCGCCGAACACAGCGAGCCCACACGAAAACGGCCCTGATCAGGTGCTGGCACACCTGGTCAGGGCCTTGGCCCACAACCTGAGTTAGCAGGTGCGGACTCATGTCCAAACGTACCGAATCCTTCCCCGAACCCCGTCGACGACTGCCGCTGCGACGCTGCTCCTTCCGGTTCGCTGGTCGGCCCGAGAGCGTCAGCGAGGCCCGTCAGTGGCTCGACCGGCGGATCGCCCTGGCAGACGCGCCCGAGGAGACCGCAGACACCGCGCGTCTCCTCCTCTCCGAACTCGCGACCAACAGCGTCCAGCACTCCCCGAGGCCTCCGGGCGAACTCGGCGGTTTCTCCGTCCGGGTGTTCTTCCTCCACGACTGGCTGCGGGTGGAGGTCCACGACGCGAGCAGGCGTCCCCCAGTCCTCAGGGCTGCCTCCCCCGACGCCATGGACGAGAGCGGTCGCGGCCTCGTCCTGGTGAACGCGCTCGCCTCGCGGTGGGGGCGTTTCCAGTCGGTCCTGGGCCCCGGCATGTTCTTCGAGCTGCGCTGGGACGTCCCCGAACTCCTCACCCCCGTGGTCCCCCTCCAGCGGAAGGGCCGGTGACCGCGATGACCATGACCGTGGAACGGGAGATCACCGGGCTGCCGGTGGCCTGGGAGGTCCACCGCCTCCAGTCCGCCTACCGACGACGCGGATGGACGATCTGGCACGGGGAGTCGACCGGCCAGTACTGGGCGGCGCACACCGGCCGGATGGTGCTGGTCAGCGGTGACAGCGCCGAGGAACTGGTGGCGGAGATCGAAAGGATCCAGCCCCGTCCGCACCCGTCGTGGCGGCTGGTGCCCCGACCACGCCGACGCGGTGCCTGATCACTGACCGTGGCCCGGGGCTAGTCTCCCGGGCCACACTCGTTCCGCGATTTCGGCCATCGCGGCAACGTGCACGACCCGTTGAATCCCGGCCCTACTCGCTGCGCTGGATCCGCTTGATCGGCACCGGGAGCACGCAGACCGGATCGGGGACCGCCAGGCGGTGACCCGTGTCCGCGGGGATCCCGGTCCCGGGGTCCACTCGCAGCGACATCAGGGAGTCCCCGTTCTGGGCCGCGGCCACGATGTGGTCGGGGTCGCCGTGGTGCCCTCGCACGACGGTGAAGTGGCGCGGCCACGCGCCCAGGGGCGTGTCGGCCAGGTGCTCCAGCCGGTCCCCGCCGTCGTGGACGGGGGAGGTCGACAGCACGTCCGCGCCCCGGTTGGACACGTACACGCGCTCGCCGTGCACGGTGATCTCGGCCGGGAAGTTGGTCCCGGCGGCTTCCTCCGCGGTGGCGGGGACCGACCCGACGTGCTCACCCGTGCCCGTGGCCGGGTTCCACCGCACGACGTGCACCCGCGAGTCCAGCTCGCCGGACACGTACACGCGGGCGCCCGAGGGCGCCGCCGCCATGTGGCGCGGACCGGCGCCGGAAGGCAGCGCTACGACTCCGACGGCACTGTCCCGGGAGTACACGCGCAACTCGTCGGTGCCCAGATCGGCCACCAGCACGTGGTCACCGACGCGCGCCGCGCTGTGCGCGTGCGGTCCTTCCTGACGGTCGGCGACCGGGCCGCCGCCCGTGTGCCCGAACCGCGCCGTGCGCTCCCCCAGGGCGCCGTCCGGCGCCAGGTCGTGGAAACTCACGACACCGTCGGCGTAGTTGCTCACCGCGAGTTCCGAGCCCCTCGCCAGCACATGGCACGGCGACCCGCCGCCGGAGGGCACGGAGCCCAGTTCGGTGAGCGTGGCGTCACCCGCGACGCGGAAGGCGGTGACCGTACCCTCGGCGCGCTCGTTGACCGCGTACACGACGTACCCCTGGGCGCCCTCGGCCATGGTGTTGAGCGCCAGGAAGGACGGCCCGGGGGTGCGCGCGGCGACTCCGCCGTCGGTCAGCTCCCCCGTGGCGGGGTCGAACCAGACCCGGTGGACGCCCCCGCCCTTGCCTGGCGGATCGGAGTCGGGGGTGTAGGTACCCACGAAGAGGAGACGCCACCGCTGGTCCACCGAGCAACCTCGTTTCCTTCGCACATGCGCCGAAAGTGGTCTATACCACCAGCGGCATGCTATCGTCCGGCCGCCTTCACCGCCTCCAGCGCCTTCATGATGCGCTTGTCCGAGACCGGGTAGGCGGTCCGCAGCTCCTGCGCGAACAGGCTGATCCGGTACTCCTCCAGCATCCAACGCAGTTCGACCACGTCCGCGTCGGCCGCGCGCCCGGCGGGCAGCGCGCCCACGACCTTGCGCACGGCCTGGCGCATCTGCTCGACCTTGGCCATGTTCACCTGGTCGCGGCGCGGGTTCTCCGACAGCTTGTTCAGCCGGTACTCCACGCCGCGCAGGTACCGGTGCAGGTCGTCCAGGCGGGACAGGCCGGTCCGGGTGACGAAACCCTCCGAGACCAGGTCGCCGAGCTGGCCCTGCACGTCGTTGAGCGAGGGGAGCACGGCCAGGGACGTGGTGCCCTTGACCTTCTTGGACACCTTCCGCCACACCACGAGGGCGCGGGCCACCCTGCCGAGCAGCTCGGCCA
Source organism: Nocardiopsis lucentensis DSM 44048 (assembly GCF_000341125.1). Lineage (GTDB taxonomy): Bacteria > Actinomycetota > Actinomycetes > Streptosporangiales > Streptosporangiaceae > Nocardiopsis > Nocardiopsis lucentensis. The sequence goes on from NZ_ANBC01000475.1 coordinate 14,006, forward strand.
GGGCGTCCCCGAGGTCGGCCCGGATCCGGTCGGCGAGTTTGGCGAAGTCCTCGGCGTTCCACACCGGACCGCCCTCGCGCGCCAGCAGGTGGTCGACGGCGGCGGCCTCGCAGTCGGCCATGAGCTTCTTGACCGACCCGTGCGGGTTGTCGGCGAGGGCGAGCTTGTCCGGGTTGTTCAGCCCCTTGCTCACCGCGAGCGCAGGAGAGGGGATGTTGAGCAGGAGGAGCCTGCGGGTGCCCGCCCACATGGCGGCGCGCTGCTCGGGCTGGGTGTCGAAGATCCGCACGGCCACGCTGTCGCCCTCGTCCACCAGGGCCGGATACCCCTTGACCTTGGGTCCGAGCGCCTTGCGTTCCAGCGTCCGCTCCAGCGGACCGAAGTCCCAGGAGGTGATCCCCTTCCGCTCCACGCCCTTGGCCTCGGCCGAGATCGCCTCCCGGAGTCTGGGCTTGAGCTTGGCGCGGAGTCTCTCCAGGTCCTTGTCCTCGGCGAGGGACCGGTTCCTGCCGTCCACCGCGCGGAAGGTGATGCGCAGGTGGTCGGGCACCCGGTCCAGCTGGAAGGCGCTCGCGGGGACCTTCTCCCCGGCCATCCGGGTCAGCTCGTCGGCGAGCGCGCCCACGAGGGACCCCTGGTAGGGAACGAGCCCGGCACGGGCCTGGGCGGCGTTGTCCGGGACCGGGACGAAGTTGCGGCGCAGCGGCTTGGGCAGCGAGCGGATCAGCGCGGTGACCAGGTCGTCGCGCAGACCGGGGATCTGCCAGTCGAACCCGTCGGCCTCGACCTGGTTGAGGACCTTGAGCGGGATGTGCGCGGTGACGCCGTCGGCGGCGCTGCCCGGCTCGAACTGGTAGGTGAGCGGGAAGGCGAAGGGCCCCTGGCGCCACACGTCGGGGTAGTCGTCCTCGCTGACATCGCCCGCACCGTCGTTGATCAACTCATCGCGGGTGAAGTCGAGCAGGGTGGGCTCGGTCCGGCGCTCCTTCTTCCACCAGGAGTCGAAGTGCGCCGCCGAGACGACGTGCTCCGGGACGCGGCGGTCGTAGAAGGCGAACAGCGCCTCGTCGTCGACGACGATGTCGCGGCGGCGGGCCCGGTGTTCGAGGTCCTCGACCTCCTCCAGGAGCTTGCGGTTGTCATGGAAGAAGTGGTGCCGGGTGTCCCAGTCGCCCTCGACCAGCGCGCGCCGGATGAACAACTCGCGGGAGAGCGCGGGGTCGATCCGCCCGTACTGCACCTTGCGCTGCACGACGATCGGCACACCGTAGAGGGTGACGCGCTCGAAGGCCATCACGGCGCCGCGCTTGCGCTCCCAGTGCGGTTCGCTGTAGTGGCGCTTGACGATGTCCCCGGCGAGCTCCTCGGCCCACTCCGGTTCGATCTTGCCGACCATGCGCCCCCAGAGCTTGGAGGTCTCCACCAGCTCGGCGGCCATGACGAAGCGCGGCTGCTTCTTGAACAGCGACGAACCGGGGAAGATCGCGAACCGCGCGCCGCGCCCGCCCAGGTACTCGTGTTTGTCGGGGTCCTTGAGGCCGACGTGCGAGAGGAGTCCGGCCAGCAGGGACATGTGCACGGAACGGGTGTCGACCGCGTCCTCGGGGAGGCGGGGCACCTCCACGTCCATGGAGCGCAGCACCTGCTTGAGCTGGCCGTGGATGTCCTGCCACTCGCGGACGCGCAGGTAGTTGAGGAACTCCTCGCGGCACAGCTTGCGGAACTGGTTGCCCGACAGCTCGCGCTGCCTCTCGCGCAGGTACCGCCAGAGGTTGAGGAAGGCCAGGAAGTCCGACTCCTTGTCAGCGAACCGCGCGTGCGCGGCCTGGGCCTGCTGCTGCTTGTCGGTGGGACGCTCGCGCGGGTCCTGGATGGACAGGGCGGAGGTGATGACCAGGACCTCCGCCAGACAGCCCCGTTCCTCGGCCTCCAGCACCATCCGGCCCAGCCGGGGGTCGATCGGCAGTTGGGCCAGGCGGCGGCCCGTGGGGGTGAGGCGGCGCTTCTTGCCGGAGGGGTCCGGGTGCAGGGCGCCGAGCTCGGTGAGGAGGTTGACGCCGTCCTTGATCTGGCGGTGGTCGGGGCCGTCCACGAACGGGAAGGCGGCCACGTCGCCCAGGCCCAGGGAGGCCATCTGGAGGATGACCGAGGCGAGGTTGGTGCGCAGGATCTCGGGGTCGGTGTACTCGGGTCGGGAGAGGAAGTCCTCCTCCGAGTACAACCGGATACAGATGCCCTCGGACACTCGGCCGCAGCGACCCTTGCGCTGGTTCGCCGAGGCCTGGGAGACCGCCTCGATCGGCAGGCGCTGCACCTTGGTGCGGTGGCTGTAGCGGGAGATGCGCGCCGTGCCGGGGTCGATGACGTACTTGATGCCGGGGACGGTCAGCGAGGTCTCCGCGACGTTGGTGGCCAACACGACGCGGCGGCCGCGGTGGGAGGTCCACACGCGTTTCTGCTCGGCCACGGAGAGGCGGGCGTAGAGCGGGAGGACCTCGGTGTTCGGGAGCTTCTTGCGCTCCAGGGCCTCGGCGGTGTCGCGGATCTCGCGCTCACCGCTGAGGAAGACGAGGACGTCGCCGGGGGCCTCGCGGCCCAGCTCGTCGACGGCGTCGAGGATCGCCTGGGTCTGGTCGCGGTCGGTGCCGCCGCCCGGGTTCCTCTCCTCGGGGTCGAGGATCTCGTCGGAGATCGGCCGGTAGCGGACCTCGACGGGATAGGTGCGGCCGGAGACCTCGACGATGGGGGCGTCGTCGAAGTGGCGGGAGAAGCGCTCGGGGTCGATGGTCGCCGAGGTGATGACGACCTTGAGGTCGGGGCGCTTGGGCAGCAGCTGCTTGAGGTACCCGAGGAGGAAGTCGATGTTGAGGCTGCGCTCGTGGGCCTCGTCGATGATGAGCGTGTCGTAGGCGCGCAGCATGCGGTCGTGCTGGATCTCGGCGAGCAGGATGCCGTCGGTCATCAGCTTGACCAGCGTGCTGTCGCTGGAGGAGTCGGTGAAGCGCACCTTGTAGCCGACGGTCTCACCCAGCGGGGTGCCGACCTCGTCGGCGATGCGTTCGGCGACCGTGCGGGCGGCCAGGCGGCGGGGCTGGGTGTGGCCGATGGTGCCCATGACGCCGCGTCCCAGTTCCAGGCAGATCTTGGGCAGCTGCGTGGTCTTCCCGGAACCGGTCTCACCGGCGACGATGACGACCTGGTGGTCGCGGATCGCCTCGGCGATGTCGTCGCGGCGGGCGCTGACCGGGAGGGCCTCGGGGTAGGTGAGTTCGGGCACGGCCTCGCGCCGCAGGTCCACACGGAGGACGGCCTCGTCGATGTCCCGACCGATCTGCTCGGTCACGGAGGCACGACGGCGCTCGTCACGGATCTTGGCCAGACCGTCGATACGGCGGCGGAGCCGGTGCCGGTCCGTCGGCATGAGGTCGCGCAGCCGGGCTCGCAGTGTGTCCGCGCCGGGCGCGGGCGTGGTGGTGCTCATCAGTTCTCAAGGTTATGAGGGTCGGCAACCGGTTTTTCACCCGGCTCGGCCCCGCGACCGCGCGCGGCCGCGGCGAGGTCGGGCGGACGGGAACGGGAGGGCCGCTGGGGCAAACGCCGAACCCTCCCCGTTTGTTCCGGGTCCCCGTCTCCCCGCCCGACCGGGAACGCCGGCTGCGGGCGGACTCCCGCGCCGGGGTGAGGACGCTCGCCGATAGTGTCGGGCCCCGGAACGAGAAGGAGTCGCGGACACATGGCCCTGGCCGCACCGGACGTCCAGACCGTCGACGGGGTGTTCGAGGGGTACGCCGACGGCGAGCCGAGGGTGACGCTCAACGAGGTCGACAGTTCGCTCTGGGAGGTCACCACCGCGGACCCTTCCGTGATCCGACTGCTCCGCGAGCGCTACCCGGACGCCGTGACGACCCGCGGGGCCGCCGCCCGGTGACCGCGCCGGCGGGGCCGGACACACCGATCCCCTCCCGCGTGCTATGCCAGGATGGTCCGTATGCCCAAGGACACGCGCACCGCCCTGGTGGCTTCGGCCAGCGCCCTCCTGGACTCGGGCGGGATCGACGCGGTCACGCTGCGAGAGGTCGGGCGGCTGACCGAGGTGTCCCACACGACGCCCTACAAGCACTTCGCCGACGAGGAGGCGCTACTCGCCGCCGTGGCCGCGCGTGAGCTCGAACGGCTGAGCGATGTCGTCGACGACGCCGCCCGCCAGTCCCGGAACTCGCGGGACGCCCTGCGAACCGTGCTGCGTTCCTACACCGCCTGGGCCCTGGACCACCCGGTGCGGTTCCGGCTGGTCTTCGGTTCCTGGGCCCGCCCCCAAGAGGACCTCGACCGCGCGGCCGACCGGGCGCGGGCCGCGCTGACGGCCGTGGTCAGCCAGTGCCAGCGCGACGGCGTCGTCCCCGGCGGCGACCCGGAACGGCGCACCGCGCTCCTGCTGGCCGTGGTGCACGGGGCGATCACCCTGTACCTGACCGGGCACCCGCCTCGGGACGGCAGGGGACGGGCGGACCCGGACGACCTCGTCGACGACCTGCTCGACCTGCTGGGCTCCGCCGCCGGATGATCCCCGCCCTTGACGGGGTGTCCGGCACTCCGCGGGATCATTGACATCCTGTCCCCCGCCAGAGCGGCGTCACCGGGCTAGTGTTGCCTGCCATGACGACGAACGACCAGGCCACCGCCCCCTTCGCACTGCACGTCCCCGACGCCGAGTTGGAGCCGGAACCGCTCGACCCCGGGCAGGTCGTCTCCGGCGACCCCGTGGTCACCGGCACAGTGCTGTGGGAATCCGCCGACGGCACCCAGGTCCGGGGCCTGTGGCAGATCACGCCCGGCGTGGTCACCGACACCGAGGCCGACGAGCTCTTCGTCGTGGTGAGCGGGCGCGCCACCATCGAGGTGGAGGACGGCCCCACCCTGGAGGTCGGCCCCGGCGACGCCTGCGTCCTGCGCGAGGGCGACCGGACCACCTGGACCGTCCACGAGACGCTGAGGAAGGCCTACCAGATCAGTCTTCCCCAGCGCTGAGTCCGACCGCGCCCCAGCTGCCGATCAGCCGCAGGACCTCCTCCGACGGCGATCCGGGTTCGGCGTGATAGGTCACCAGGAACTGGTAGGGGTCGTCCGGCAGGGCGAACGTCTCGAAGAAGAGCGTCAGCTCCCCGGCCACCGGGTGCCGGATCCGCTTGGCCCCGTGCCCCCGCTCCTTCACGTCGTGCGCCGCCCACAACCGTCGGAACACGTCGCTCTTCATCGACAGCTCACCGACCAGTGCGGCCAGCTGGGCGTCGTCCACGTGGTATCCGGCGTCCATACGCAGCTGGTTGACCGTGTCGGACGCCTTGGTCTCCCACTCCACGAACATCTCACGGTAGTCCGGACGCAGGAACACCAGGCGCGCCCAGTTGCGCTCCCGGGGTGGCAGTGCGCCCCAGTCCCCGAACAACGCCGTCGCCATCCCGTTCCAGGCGAGGATGTCCAGGCGGCGGCCCATCACGTACGCGGGCACCCCGGTGAGGCTGTCCAGCAGCTGTCGCAGGGAGGAGCGCACCTGCTGCGTACGCACGGCGGGCTTCTTCCCGTGCCGCCTCGGCTGGGCCAGGTGGGTCAGGTGGGCGTGCTCGGCGGCCGTCAGCCGCAGGGCCCGCGCGATCGCGTCGAGCACCTCCGAGGACACCCCCTGTCCCCGTCCCTGCTCCAGGCGGGTGTAGTAGGCGACGGAGACCCCGGCGAGCTGGGCCAGCTCCTCCCGACGCAGCCCCGGCACGCGCCGGTAGCGGCCGAAGTCGGGCAGGCCGACGTCCTCGGGTTTCAGGCGGGCACGCCGGGAGCGCAGGAACTCGCTGAGCTCAGCGCGCCGGTCGAGCGGCGGGTCGGTCTCCCTGAGGGGGTCGGCCCCGGAGACGGGGACGGTGCCCGCGTGTGGGGTGGTCCCGGGATGGGGGGCGGTGTCCATGCGGGAGGTGGCGTTCCCCTCGACTGGGTGCTCGTCCATGCCCGCCAGTATTCCCGATCCCACGCCCCTGAGGCTGGCCCCGCCAGTGGTAGGGAAGCC
>NZ_ANBC01000476.1 GCF_000341125.1 Nocardiopsis lucentensis DSM 44048
GCTGGACGGAGGCCTGGGTGCGCCCCTGACGGCCCGGCACACTCGGTCGTGCGTCCGCCCCGAAGGAAGGGACGGACGGTGAGCGAACCCGAGGAGAACCCTTTGACCACCGTCGCCGCCTACGCCGCGCCCGCCGCCAAGGCCCCGCTGGAGCGCACCACCATCGAGCGGCGCCCCGTCGGCGAGTCCGACGTCCGGATCGACATCAAGTACGCCGGCATCTGCCACTCCGACATCCACCAGGCCCACGAGGGCTGGGGCGAGTCGATCTTCCCCATGGTCCCCGGCCACGAGATCTCCGGTGTGGTCGCCGAGGTCGGCCCCGGAGTGACCCGGTACGAGGTCGGTGACCGCGTGGGGGTCGGCTGCTTCGTCGACTCCTGCCGCGAGTGCGACCAATGCGAGAAGGGCCTGGAGCAGTACTGCGCCGAGGGCATGACCGTCACCTACAACGGCCTCGACCGCCAGGGCGAGCCCACCTACGGCGGCTACTCCACCGGCATCGTGGTGGACGAGAGGTACGTGCTGCGCATCCCCGACTCCCTGCCCCTGGACACGGCCGCGCCGCTGCTGTGCGCGGGCATCACGTCCTACTCGCCGCTGCGCCGGGCCGAGGTCGGTCCCGGATCGAAGGTCGCCGTCCTGGGCCTGGGCGGCCTGGGCCACATGGGCGTGAAGTTGGCGCACGCCATGGGCGCGGAGGTGACCGTGCTCAGCCAGTCGCTGCGCAAGCGCGACGACGGCCTGCGCATGGGCGCCGACCACTACCACGCGACCAGCGACCCGGCGACCTTCGAGGCGCTGGCCGGGACGTTCGACCTGATCCTGTCGACGGTGTCGGTGGCGCTCGACTTCGACCAGTACCTCGGCCTGCTGCGGCCGGGCGGTGTGCTGGCCAACGTCGGCGCCCCCGACGACCCCGTCTCGCTGAACCTGTTCTCCCTGATGACGGGCGGCCGCAGCCTGGTCGGGTCGATGATCGGCGGCGTCTCCGAGACCCAGGAGATGCTGGACTTCTGCGCCGAGCACGGCCTCGGCGCGCAGATCGAGGTGATCCGCGCGGAGGAGGCCAACCAGGCGTGGAAGCGCGTGGTCGACAGCGACGTGCGCTACCGGTTCGTCATCGACACCGCCACGATCTGAGCGACCGCGCTCTCGACCGCCTCCGCCGTGGTCCCGGCGTGCCCCTCCAACATGGTGAGGTGGTCACCCGGGACCTCGACGCGGATATGCTCGCCCGGCCATCGCCACCCGGCCCCGAGTTCCCCTCCCGACACGGCTCGAACCGGGGCCTGTGGACGGACCTGGACGGTCGGGACCGGCAGGGTACGGGGACGCCAGTCGGCGAACAGGTCGAGGTAGCCTCCCATGGCGGTCAGCCGCGCCTCGTCCAACAGCTCGAACTCGCCGGCCCGCGCGGTCACCGCGTCGGTGACGATCGGCAGCATGCCCGGTTCGTCCGGGAGGGGTGTGTCGAGCAGTACGAGGCCCTGGGGCGGGCGGCCGCGACGGTGCAGTTCCTCGGCGACCTCGTGGGCCGCCCATCCGCCCGACGACCGGCCCACGAGGACGAACGGCGCTCCGTCCGCCGCCCGGAGCGCGGCGTCGGCCTGGCCGTCGGTCAGGACCGCGCGGTCGGCGGGCAGGCGCTCACCGTCCACGAACCCGGGCGCCGGGAGGACCTGGACCCGGCGGCGTCCGCGCGACCGGGCCGCGAAGCGGGCGAACTCCTGTGCGCCCGAGGTCATGACGAGGGACGGAAGGCAGATCAGGACCGGCTGTTCGGGGCCGGTGGCGAGCGGCACCGGCTCGACCGGCCAGGTGTCGTCGCCGGTGAACACCGCCCGGGCCCTCGACTCGGCACGGACCAGCGCGATCGCCTCCTCCGGCCGCCCGTCCCAGCAGGCGGAGCGGAAGCGTGCGACCAGCCCGTCGACGGTTTCGTCGCGGTCGGCGAGACCGACCGGGCCGACCGCGGTCTCCGACGGCGCCGCCCCGGCCGACGTGCCCGGAGCCCCCGCGCCCATCTCCGTGTCCACGTGGGCGGCCAGTGCCTTCGGGCTCCGGTGGGTGAGGACCACGGTCGCGGGCAGCCGCAGTCCGGTGACCTCGCGCAGGTGGTTGCGCAGCTCGACGGCGGTGAGGGAGTCGAACCCGGCTTCCAGGAAGTCCCGGTCGGCCGCCACCCGGTGACCGGTGGGGTGGCCGAGGATCTCGGCGGCGCGCTCACCGATGAGGTCCGCCAGCAGGGCACGGCGTTCGGCCCCTGGAGCAGAGGACCGCAGACGTTCGGCCGCCCTGGTGCCGTGAACGGGCCGGTTCACCTTCGCGCGCACGAGTCCGCGCAGCAGGGAGGGGACGTCCTCGGGCGAGGCGGTCCGCGCCCGCAGACCGGCCAGGTCCATCGGCACGGGGAGCAGGTGGGGGTGGCCGGNNNNTCGTCGGAGCCGATCGCCGTCACCCCCCAGGTGCGGGTCATGCGTGCGGTCTCGACCGCGCCGAGGTGGCCGGTCATCGCGCTCGCGTCGGCCCATCGTCCCCAGGACAGGGACTGCGCGGGCAGTCCGAGGGCGCGCCGGTGGTGGGCGAGGGCGTCCAGGAAGGTGTTGGCCGCGGCGTAGGCGGGCTGCCCCGCCGAGCCGAACACCCCGGCCGCTGAGGAGAAGAGCACGAAGGTGTCCAGGTCGAGGTCGGCGGTGGCCCGGTGCAGGTTCCAGGCCCCGTCGACCTTGGGCCGCAGGACCCGCTCCAGTGCGGGGGCGCCGAGCCCGGTGACGGTGGCGTCGTCGAGCACGCCCGCCGCGTGGACCACACCCGTGAGCGGACGGTCGGGGGAGACCGACGCCACGAGATCTCGGACCTGCTCGGGGTCGGCGACGTCGCAGGCGGCGACGGTCACCCGGGCCCCCAGGGCGCCGAGTTCCCCGACCAGGTCGGCCGCTCCGGGGGCCTCGCTCCCCCGTCGGCCGGTCAGCAACAGGTGGCTGACGCCGTGGCGGACCACCAGGTGGCGGGCGACGAGGGCGCCGAGCGTACCGGTTCCGCCGGTGACCAGCACCGTGCCGCCCGATCGTCCGCGTGCGGCGAGGTCCAGGACGATCTTGCCGACGTTGTGCCCCCGCTGCATGAGGCGGAAGGCGTCCGCCGCCCGCTCGACGGGGTGGCGGGTGACCGGGATGCCGGGGAGTTCCCCCTTCTCCAGCAGGGGCAGGATCACGGCGAAGGCGCGGCGGACGCGTTCCTCTGGCAGCGTCGACAGGTCGAACGGCAGATAGGCGACGCCGTCGTGGTCGGCCGCGACGCGGTCGGGGTCGCGGAGGTCGTTGCGGCCCAGTTCCACGAAGCGCCCCCCGGGTGCCGTCAACCGCAGCGACGCGTCGACCGCGGCGCCGGTGCGGGAGTTGAGGACGACGTTCACGGGTGGGGCCGCCGCGCGGAACCGCTCCTCGAAGTCGAGGCGGCGGGAGTGGGCCAGGTGTTCGTCGGCGATTCCCGCCCTCCTGAGCACGTCCCACTTCTCCGGGCTGGCGGTGGCCAGGACCGTGGCGCCCAGGTGCCGGGCCACGTGGACGGCGGCCTGGCCGGTGCCCCCGGCCGCCGAGTGGACGAGGACCGTTTCGCCGGCCGCGAGCCCGGCCTCCTCGACGAGCGCGAGGTGGGCGGTGAGGTAGGCGGCGGGCGTCGCGGCGGCCGCGGCGTCGTCCCACCCCTCCGGGACGCGGGCCACGAGCGCGCGCCGGGCGACGGCCACCGGAGCGAAGGCCCCGGGGAACAGGCCCATCACCCGGTCGCCCGGAGCGAGGTCCGCCACGTCCGGGCCGACCTCCAGGACGACCCCGGCGCCCTCGTTGCCGATCTCCCCGGAACCCGGGTACATCCCCACGGTCATGAGGACGTCGCGGAAGTTGACCCCGGCGGCGCGGACCGCGATGCGGACCTCACCGGACCGCAGTGGGCGCCGCTGGTCGGGGTCCGCGACCGGGGCGAGGCCGTCGATCCGCCCGGGTTCGCGTACGCGCAGGCGCCAGTCGGTCCGGCGACGGGGCCACCGCGGTCCCGTGTCCCCGTGGTCGGCCTCGGCCAGGCGCGCGACGTACGCGCGACCGTCCCTGAGCGCGACCCGGGGCTCTCCGGTGGCGAGCGCGGCACTCACTCCGGCCGTGTCGAGCCGGTCGGTGTCGAGCAGGAGGAAGCGGCCGGGATGCTCGCTCTCCGCCGAGGCCACCAGCCCCCACACGGCCGCGCCCGCCAGATCGACGTCCCGGTCCTTGGTGTCCTCGGGGATCCGGACGGCCCCGCGCGTGGCCACGACGATCCTGGCCGCGTCGAGTCGTGCGTGGTCCACCCACCCCTGGACGAGGGTCAGGACGCGGTGGAGCTCGGCGCGGACGCGGTCGGGGGCGTCGCCGTCCCGGGCCGGGACGGGTACCAGGACCAGGTCCGGGACGGGCGCCCCCGACTCCAGCGCGGACTCCAGGGCCGCGGCGTCGGCGTACCGTTCCACGCCCTCCGGACCCTCCGCGCCGACCGTCACCCATGTGCGGGGCTCCGGTGCGTGGTCCTCGACGCCCGCGTGTTCCGCCTCCGTCCAGTCCACACGGAACAGGGCGGGCGGTTCGGCGGCGGTCGGCGCGTCGCGGACGGTGAGCCGGTCGATCGACAGGACCGGTGTGCCGTCATCGGCCGTGTAGCGGACCGACCACGTGTCACGGCCGGTCCGGGTGGTCCGCACGCGCAGGCGTGCCGGCGCCCGGTCGGTGTGCGCCCGGACCCCGTTCCAGGAGAACGGGAGCGGCCGGCCCGGCCTCCCGTCACCGTTCACGTGGTCGAGCAGGAGCGCGTGCAGCCCCGCGTCGGCGAGCGCGGGGTGCGGTCCGGCCATCCCCCGTGCGTCCTCCGGCGGAGTGTGCGCCTCGACCTCGCCCACCACGCCGTCTCCGTGCCGCCAGGCGGCGCGCAGTCCGCGAAAGGCCGGTCCGTAGTCGTAGCCGTGCGCGGCGAGCCGGGCGTAGGCGCCCTCGACCGGCAGCGGCTCGGCGTCCGCGGCGGGGGTCTCCCCGTGCTCCGCCGCCCGGGTGGTCCCCGGGGCCAGCTCCCCCTCGGCGTGCGCGGTCCAGTCGTCGGCGCCGGGGGCCTGGGACAGCACGCGGACGGTCCGGTGATCGGAGCCGTCCGGTGCGTCGACCAGGACCTGGATCCGGAGTCCGGCCCCGTCGCGGGGCAGCTCCACGGGTGTGCTCAGGGTGAGGTCGGCGATCTCGGGGCACCCGCACGCGCGCCCGGCGTGCAGCACGAGTTCCACCACCGCGCTCCCGGGGAGCAGGGTCCGGCCGTCCACCACGTGGTCGGCCAGCCAGGAGTGGCGGGCGGGGTCGAGCACGCCGGTGAAGAGGGTCCGTCCCGTGTCCCCGACCGGGACGCGCGCGCCCAGGAGCGGGTGGTCCGCGTCCGACAGTCCCAGAGCGGCGGGGGGG
>NZ_ANBC01000477.1 GCF_000341125.1 Nocardiopsis lucentensis DSM 44048
GGAAGGGGTAGGTGGGCAGGTCGACGTGGGCGCGGCGGCCGGTCGTGCCGAGGGCGCGCGCCCAGTCGACGGCGACGCCCCGGCAGTGTGCCTCGGCCAGGGCGGTCCACATCCGGGTGGGTCCGTCCTCGCCCCGTTTCAGCGTGCCGATGACCGCCCGGTCGTCCAGGCCGGTCTCCTCCAGTGTCCGCTCGATCGCCGCCGTGAGGACGGGGTGCGGGCTGACCTCGACGAACGCCGCTCCGCGCTCCCCCAGGGCCGCGACGACGGGCGCGAGCAGCACGGGGTGGCGCAGGTTGCGGTACCAGTGGTCGGGGCCGAGGGTGGTCCCGACCATGGGTGACCGTTCCGGCAGGGAGCCCGACGACCATTCCGTGGCGGGCGCGACGGTGGTGCGCAGGGGGATGTCTCCCTCCCGCGGCCGGATCCCGGACAGGCCGGTGCGCAGTTCGTCGCGGATTCGTTCGACGTGGGCGGAGTGGGAGGCGTAGTCGACGTCGACCCGTCGGGCGTGGACGCCGTCCCGGTCGGCGGCGGAGAGGAGTTCGCCGACCGCGTCCGCGTCGCCCGACACCACGGTCGACTCCGGTCCGTTGACCGCCGCGACGCCGATCCGACCCGCCCACGGCGCGGCGAACTCCGCCGTGCGGTCGGCCTCGAGCCCGACCACGGCCATGGCGCCCGGCCCGGCCAGATCACGAAGGAGCCGCGAGCGCAGTGCGACGACCCGTGCTCCGTCCTCGAGGGAGAGGGCTCCGGCCACGCAGGCGGCGGCGATCTCCCCCTGGGAGTGGCCCACCACTGCGGAGGGCTCCACTCCGGCTTCCGTCCACAGCCGCGCCAGGGACACCATGACCGCCCACAGCACCGGCTGCACCACGTCCACCCGGGCACCGCCGCCCGCCATGGGCGGTGCACCGGGCTCCGCGCGCAGGACCTCGCGCAGCGACCAGTCCACGAACGGCGCCAGTGCCCGTTCGCACTCGTCCACGGCGGCGGCGAACACGGGCGAGGCGGCCAGCAGGCCCCGCCCCATCCGCGCCCACTGGCCGCCCTGGCCGGGGAAGACGAACACGGGGCCGATGCGTTGGCCGGACACGGCTGCCGGAC
>NZ_ANBC01000478.1 GCF_000341125.1 Nocardiopsis lucentensis DSM 44048
CGATCGCGCGCAGCCCCTCCATGAGCTCCGTGTCACTCGCGCCGACGACCGCCGCGCGCCGGGTGAACGCGGTACGGGCGGTGGCCAGCGAGCGCGCGACGTCGGCGGCGCCCGGCGCGGCGCCCTCCCCCAGACGCGCGTGCAGGCGCGCGGCCTGTTCGGCCAGCGCCGGCGCGGTGCGGGCGGACAGCACCCACGGCACGGGACCCGCCACCAGGGCGGGCGTCCCGGCGTCCGCCGAAGCCACCGCTTCCGGGGCCGTCTGCTCGGGGGCCTCCTCCACGATCACGTGCGCGTTGGTCCCGCTGATCCCGAACGAGGACACGCCCGCCCGACGCGTCCGGCCGCCCCGCGGCCAGGGACGGGCCGATCCCCGCACCCGGACCCGCCCGGTCTCCCAGTCCACCAGGTGCGAGGGGCGGTCGGCGTGCAGCGTTGCCGGGAGCGTGCCGTGCCCCAGTGCGAGGACCATGGCCATCAATCCGCTCACCCCGGCGGCCGCCTGGGTGTGGCCGATGTTGGACTTGACCGAGCCGACGGCCACCGTCCCCGGGACTGTCGCCTCCGAGCCGGTTGCCGTGCCCGGGCCGAACACGTCCAGCAGCGCCTGGGCCTCGATCGGGTCGCCCAGCGTGGTGCCGGTGCCGTGCGCCTCCACCGCGTCGACGTCGCCCGGCCCCAGACCGGCGTCGGCCAAGGCGGCGCGCACCACCCTCACCTGAGCCGATCCGCTGGGCGCGGTCAGGCCGTTGGACGCCCCGTCCTGGTTGACGGCGCTGCCCCGGATCACCGCCAGGACCGGGTGACCGGCGCGGCGGGCGTCGGACAACCGTTCCAACACCACCGCGCCCGCGCCCTCGGAGAAACCGGTCCCGTCGGCGCCCGCGCCGAACGCCTTGCACCGACCGTCCGGCGCCAGCCCGCCCTGCCTGGCGAACTCCTCGAACAGCATCGGGCCCGTCATCACGGTGGCGCCGCCCGCCAGCGCGAGCGAGCACTCCCCCGACCGCAGCGCCCGCACCGCCAGGTGCACCGCCACCAACGACGACGAACACGCCGTGTCCACCGTCAACGCCGGACCCGTCAACCCCAACGTGTACGACAACCGCCCCGAGGCCACGCTGAGCGACGTCCCCGTCGCCAGGTAGCCCGCCGCCTCCTCCGGAATGGGGACCGTCCCCGCGACGGAGCCCCCGGCATAGCCCCCCAGACTGATCCCGGTGAACACGCCCGTGGGAGTGCCGGTCAGGGACGCCGGATCGATCCCGGCGTGCTCGAGTGCCTCCCACGACACCTCCAGCATGAGCCGCTGCTGGGGGTCCATGGCGGCGGCCTCGCGCGGCGAAATCCCGAAGAACCCGGCGTCGAAGCCCCCGATGTCGTCGAGGAACCCGCCCGCCCGGGTCCCGCCGGGCCGGGCCGCCAGGGACTCCACGTCCCATCCGCGGTCGGCGGGCAGGTCGCCGATCGCGTCCGCGCCCTCCTCCAACAGGCGCCAGAAGGCCTCCGGGGAGTCGGCACCACCGGGCAGCCGGCAGCCCAGACCGACCACGGCGACGGGTTCGCGGTCGCGGGAACGCAGGTCCTCCAGCTCGGCGCGCGTGCGGCGCAGGTCGGCGGTCACCCGTTTGAGGTAGTCGAGGAGCTTGGCGTCATCGGACATGGGTGTGACCTCACCGGTTCGTGTCATCCGCGACCAGGGGTAACGGGCGCGGGGCAGGGATCGGGACGGGGCGGCGCGGGGCAGGGGGACGGGGCGGGTACGTCTCGGGTTCGGTCAGTCGCGCAGGGCCTCGTCGATGAAGGCGAACAACTCCTCCTTGGAGGCGGACTCCAGGTCCCGGTCGACGGTGCCCGCGCCCAGGACCGACGGGTTCCGGTCGGACAGCCGGTCGAGCAGCCCGCGCAGCCTGCGTGCGACGGCCTCGCGGTCCAGGTCGGAGCCCTCGTGCTCGGAGAGGGCCGCCTCGATGCCGTCGATGCGCGCCATGACGATCCGTTCGGTGTCCCCGAACAGCCGCTCCTCCAGGTGGTGTCCGAGCGCCGCGCACGTCGGGTGGGAGTAGGCCAGTCCCGAGGGCAGCCGCAGCCCGGTGAGAGCGGAGAGGCGGTTGCGCAGTTCGATCGCGGTCACCGAGTCCAGGCCCAGGTCCCTCAGTCCCCGGTCGGCGTCCAGCGCGCCGGCCGACCGGTAGCCGAGCAGGGCGGCGACCGTCTCGCACACGCGGTCGGTGAGGGTTCGGCGCCGCTCGGCGCGGCCCAGCCCGGACAGCCGTTCCACCAGGCCGCCCTCCGCGCACACGCCCGACCCGGCTTGCTCGGCGACCGTTCGGCCCAGGTCACCGATGAAGCGGCTCGGTCGGTTGACGGTCAGCGCGGTGCGGAACCGGGGCCAGTCGATGTCGGCGATCGCCAGCGCGGTCAGGTCGCGGTCGAGGGCGCGCCCGAGCGCGCTGACCGCCGCGTCGGGGTCCATGGTCGGCAGGCCGTGGCGGCGCAGCAGGTGGGCGACCGCCCCGTCCCCGGCCATGCCCCGCCCCGACCACGCGCCCCAGGCCACCGAGGTGGCGGGAAGGCCGAGGGCGCGCCGGTGGTGGGCCAGCGCCTCGCAGAACGCGTTGCCCGGGGCGTAGTTGCCCTGCCCGGACACGCCGAACACGGCGGCGACCGAGGAGTACAGGACGAAGGCCGACAGGTCCAGGTCCCGTGTGAGCTCGTGCAGATGCACCGCCCCGTCCGCCTTGGCCCGCAGGGCGCACGCCACCTGGTCGGGGGTGAGCGCGTCGACGGGACCGTCGTCCAGGGAGGCGGCCGTGTGGACGACCGCGCGCAGCGGATGCTCCTCGGGGATGTCGGCCAGGAGGTCGGCCAACGCGGTGCGATCGGCGACGTCGCACGCGGCGACGGTCACCTCGGCTCCGGCCGCCCGCAGGTCCTCGACCAGTTCCCGGGCCCCCGGCGAGTCCTCTCCCCGGCGGCTGACCAGGAGCAGGTGGTCGGCGCCCCGCCGGGCCAGCCAGCGGGCGGTGTGCGCGCCCAGCGCTCCGGTTCCCCCCGTGACCAGGACGGTTCCGGAGGGTGCCCAGCGGCGGGTGGCCCTGACCCGGCCGAGCGGAGCGCGGCCGAGCCGCCGCGCGAGGACGCGGCCGCCCCGGATCGCCACCTGGTCCTCGCCCTCGGCCGTCTCTCCCGCGAGGATCGCGGCGAGAAGCTCTCCGGCTCCCTCCGTGCCCTCGGCGGGCGCGTCGACGAGCCCGCCCCAGCGGTCGGTGTGTTCCTGGGCGACGACCCGGCCGAGCCCCCACACGAGCGCGGCGGCCGGATCGGTCACGGCCCCGTCGGCCGGGACCGCTCCGCGGGTGAGGCACCACAGCGGGGCGGTGACCCCGGCATCGCCGAGCGCCTGGACGAGCAGGACGGTGTACCGGTGCCCCGCCGCACAGGTCGGCTGGGCGATTCCGGCGTCGGCGCCGCCCAGGGCTGCCAGGGACAGCACTCCCACGATCGGTTCGGACCCACGGCGGGCCTCGGTGACGAGGTCGGCCAGGCCGCGGCGTTCGGGTGCCGGGGGCAGGTCCACGATCCGGGTCCGGTGGCCGCGGGAGTTCAGGGCCGCGACGCAGGCGGCGACCGTGTCGTCCAACGGCCCTCGGCGGAACAGCAACCAGGTGCCCGAGGGGGTGGTCCGCGCCCGGTGACCCCGGACTGGCACCCAGTCCTCCTCGTAGACCCAGTCGTCCAGGGAGCCGGTCGCGCCCGGAGCGGGCTCGGTCGCGCCCGGGTCGGATCCGTCGCCCCCGCCCGACCGCCAGAAGCGCTGATGTTGGAAAGGGTAGGTGGGCAGGTCGACGACCCGGCGACGGCCGCCGAACACCCGCTCCCAGTCGGGGTCGACGCCGTGCGCGTGCGCCTCGGCCAGGGAGGTGGTGAATCGGGACGGGCCGCCCTCGCCGCGGCGGAGCGTGCCCAGGACGACCACGTCGCGGGCTCCGGCGGCCTCGGCGGTCTCCCGCAGGGCCGAACCCAGGAGGGGATGCGGGCCCACCTCGATGAACGCGTCGTGTCCGTACGCCAGCAGCTCACGGGTGGCGGCCTCGAACTCGACCGGTCTCGCCAGCCCCCGGTACCAGTACTCGGCGTCGAGAGCGGTCCCGTCCAGGTGACCACCGGTGACGGTGGAGTACATCGGGACGTCGGGCCGCCGGGGCGTGATCCCGGCCAGCTCGGCCGTGATCCGCGCGCGCAGCCGCTCCACGTGCGGGGTGTGCGATGCGTAGTCCACCGCGATCATCCGCGCGTGGACGCCCTCGGCCCCGTACTCCTTGACCAGGCGGCGCACCGCCTCGGGCTCGCCCGCCACCACCGTCGACTCCGGGGCGTTGACCACGGCCACGTGCGCGTCCGCGTCGAGTCCGGCCAGGCGCGCGCGCACCTCCCACGCGGACCGGCCGACGGAGGCCATCGCGCCCGTGCCCGAGAGCTCCAGGAGCGCGCGGCCGCGCAGGGCCACGACGCGGGCCGCGTCCTCCAGGGAGAGCGCCCCCGCCACGCAGGCGGCCGCGATCTCCCCTTGGGAGTGGCCCACGACGGCTGAAGGGTGCACCCCGTGGGAGCGCCACAGCTCCGCGAGCGAGACCATGACCGCCCACAGCGCCGGCTGCACCACGTCCACGCGGTCCAGGAGAACGTCACCCCCACGCAGTACGTCCGTCAGCGACCAGCCCGTGTACGGCGCCAGCGCCGCCTCGCACTCGGCCATCCGCCGCGCGAACACCGGTGCGGCGTCCAGCAGGTCGACGGCCATCCCGGACCACTGGCCGCCCTGACCGGGGAAGACGAACACGGGTTGGTGGGCCTCCCGCGCCGTGCCGACCACCGCGCCGGGGTGCGCCCGTCCCCCCGCCACCGCGTCGAGGGCCTCCAGGTAACCCGCCCGGTCCTCGGCGACGGCGACCGCCCGGTGTTCCAGCGCGGACCGCGTGGTGGCCAGCGACCAGCCGACGTCGGCCGGGTCGGCCTCGGGGTGCTCCTCCAGGTGGTCGCGGAGGCGCTCCGCCTGTGCGCGCAGGGCGGCGCCGTCCCGGGCCGAGAGCGTCCAGGGCAGGGGGCCGCGGGGCCGGTCGGCGCCCGGCGCGTCCCCGCCGGCCCGTTCACGGGCGCCGTCGGGTGCCTGTTCCACGATGAGGTGGGCGTTGGTCCCGCTCATCCCGAACGAGGAGACCGCCGCCCGGCGCGGCCGGTCCGACCGCTCCCAGCGCCGCTCCTCGGTCAGAAGCCGCACCGCCCCCGAGGACCAGTCCACGTGGGGCGTGGGCGTGTCGGCGTGCAGGGTCCGCGGCAGCGTCCCTTCGCGCAGGGACAGCACCAGTTTGATGAGGCCGGCGACACCGGCCGCCGCCTGGGTGTGCCCCAGGTTGGACTTGAGGGAGCCCACCCACAGCGGCCGGTCCTCGGGGCGTTCCGTTCCGTAGGTGGCCAGCAGCGCCTGGGCCTCGATCGGGTCGCCCAGCGTGGTGCCGGTGCCGTGCGCCTCCACCGCGTCGACGTCGCCCGACCCCAGACCGGCGTCGGCCAGCGCCCGGCGGATGACCCGTTCCTGGGAGGGGCCGTTGGGCGCGGTCAGGCCGTTGGACGCCCCGTCCTGGTTGACGGCGCTGCCCCGGATCACCGCCAGGACCGGGTGACCGGCGCGGCGGGCGTCGGACAACCGTTCCAACACCACCATCCCCACGCCCTCGGAGAAGGCCGCGCCGTCCGCTCCCGCGCCGAACGCCTTGCACCGACCGTCCGGCGCCAGCCCGCCCAGGGTGGTGAACTCGGTGAGCGGCCCCGGGGAGGACATGACCGTGGCGCCGCCCGCCAGCGCGAGCGAGCACTCCCCCGACCGCAGCGCCCGCACCGCCAGGTGCACCGCCACCAACGACGACGAACACGCCGTGTCCACCGTCAACGCCGGACCCGTCAACCCCAACGTGTACGACAACCGCCCCGAGGCCACGCTGAGCGACGTCCCGGTCAGCGTCAGCCCGTCCCGCGGAGCCTCGGCCAAGCGCGGCCCGTACTCGGGGGTGAGGGTGCCGACGTAGACACCCGTGTCCGAACCCGCGAGCGAGGAGGGCGCGATCCCGGAACGCTCCAGGGACGTCCACGCCACCTCCAGCAGCAGGCGCTGTTGCGGGTCCATCGCCTCGGCCTCGCGCGGGGAGATCCCGAACAGACCGGGGTCGAAGTCACCGGCGGCGTCGAGGAAGGAGCCCCTGGTCATCGCGGACCGGGGTGCGCGGCCGCCCTCCCCGAGGAGCGACGCCAGGTCCCACCCCCGGTCGTCCGGCAGCGGTCCCACCGTCTCGCGGCCGTCGACGAGCAGGGCCCACAGGTCCTCCGGGGAGTCGACGCCGCCTGGGAGGCGGCACTCCATGCCCACGACGGCGATGGGCTCGTGGGACGCGACGTCGTCGAGCTGCTCGCGCAGCCGGGCGTTCTCCTTGAGCGCGGACCTGAGTGCCGCCACCAGCCGGTGGTCATCGGACGTCATCTGCTGTCTCCTGTCCACGTGGGAATCGGTGGGCTTCTCCTTGCATGGCGAGATTCACGAGGTCGTCGACGTCCATCGCGTCGATCCCCTCCCCCTCCGGCTCGTCGTCGGCTACGAGGCCCTCCGCGTCGGTGGGCCTGGGCTGGGGCACCCCCGGCGGTTCGGGGGCCACGAGGTCCGTCAACAGCCGCGCGAGCGCGCGCGGGGTGGGGTGGTCGAAGACAGCGGTGCCCGGGAGGTGTACCCCGAGCGCCGCGCCGAGCCGGTTGCGCAGTTCCAGTCCGGTCAGGGAGTCCAGACCGAACTCCTTGAAGGGCCGGTCCGCGTCGACACGGGCCGAGCCCGGGTCATGGCCCAGGACGACGGCCAGGTGGCCGCGCACCTCGACCAGAAGGGCGCGCTCACGCTCGGCCTCCGGCAGGGCCGCGACGCGTTCGGCGGCACCGGTGGACGTCCGCCCGCGCCCGGCGCCGGGAACGCGCGCGGCGTCGTCGGGGACGGCCGAGGCCTCCTGGCCCGCCGGGGGACGGGTGACCAGGTCCCGCAGAGGAGCGATATCGGCGTCCGTGGCGGTGTCGATCCAGGCGGGGACCGCGTGCGGCACGCCCCGTGACAGCGCCGCGTCGAACAGGCGCAGGGCCGCCTCCGGCGGCATCGGCAGCAGACCGGACCTGCCCATCGCCCTGATCTGCGCCGCGGTCAGGTGCCCGGTCATACCGCTCGGACCGTCCCACAGCCCCCACGCGAGGGAGGTCGCGGGCAGACCGCGCTCGCGCCGGTGCTGGGCCAGGGCGTCGCAGAAGACGTTGCCCGCCCCGTAACCGGCCTGGCCGGGGTTGCCCAGCACTCCGACGGCGGAGGAGAACAGGACGAACGCGCTCAGGTCGGTGTCGGCCGTGAGTTCGTGCAGGTTCCACGCCCCGTCCACCTTGGGGCGCAGCACGCGGTCGACCCGTTCCGGGGTGAGGTCGGTGACGGGGGCGTCGGCGAGCAGCCCCGCGGCGTGTACCACCGCCCCGAGGGGGCGGTCCAGGTCCGCGAGGACGGAGGCGAGGGCGTCGCGGTCGGCGACGTCGCAGGCCACGACGCGCACACGGGCGCCCAGGGCGGCCAGTTCCGCGGTTCGGGCGTCCTGCCCGTCGGCGTCGGGTCCGCTCCGGCTGACCAGCAGCAGGTCGCGTGCCCCGTAGCCGGCGACCAGGTGGCGGGCCAGGTGGTGGCCCAGGACGCCGGTGCCGCCCGTGACCAGGACCGCGCGGTCCTGTGGGAAGGGCGTCGGAACGGTCAGGACCAGCTTGCCGACGTTCTCACCGCGCTGTAGGGCGCGCAGGGCGTCCCCCGCCTGCCGGAGATCGTAGGTGCTGGTCGGCGGCGGCTTCAGGACACCGCCCACGAACAGCTCGACCACCCGGGCGAGCATCTGCCCGATCCGTTCGGGTGCCACGTCCGGCAGATTGAAGGCCTGGTAGTCGCGTCCAGGGTGGACGGCGGCGACCTCCTCCTGGGAGCGGATGTCGGTCTTGCCCATCTCCACGAAGCGCCCGCCCGGCCCCTCACCGTCCGCCGGTGAGCGCAGAAGGCGCAGGGACGCGTCGACGAACTCCCCGCTCAGCGCGTTGAGCACCACGTCCATACCGCGCCCGTCGTTGGCTGCGCGCAGCCGTTCCTCGAACTCCAGGGTCCGGGAGGAGGCCAACCGGTCCGGGGTGAGCCCGTATCCCTCCAGCACCGGCCACTTGTGCGGGCTCGCCGTACCGAACACGCGCGCGCCCATGTGCCGCGCCAACTGGACGGCGGCCGTGCCGACGCCCCCGGCGGCGGCGTGCACCAGGACGCTCTCCCCGGGGCGTACCGCGGCCAGGTCCACCAACCCGTGGTAGGCGGTGAGGAAGGCGACGGGAACCGCCGCCGCCTGCTCGAACGTCCACTCCTCGGGCATCCGGGCGAGACCGCGGGCGTCGGCGACCGCGATCGGCCCGAAGGCGCCGTCGAACATCCCGAGCACGCGGTCCCCGGGCGCCAGGTCGGTCACCTCGGCGCCGGTGTCCAGGACTGTCCCCGCGCCCTCGATCCCCACCCCGGTCTCGCCCTCGACCAAGCCGAGCGCGACCACCACGTCGCGGAAGTTCACCCCCGCCGCGCGTACGGCCAGGCGCACCTCGTGGGGGCCCAGGTCCCGTGCGACCCGGGGGTCCGCCACCGGCTCCAGGTCCGCCAAGGACCCGGGGGCACGGGTGTCGAGCCGCCACAGCGGGCCGGTCGGAGCGCGGTCCGCTTCCGCTTCCACCCTGGCCAGACGGGGCACCAGCACCGTTCCCGAGCGCAGGGCCACCTGGGGCTCGCCGAGGTCGACCGCGGCGGCCAGCATCCGGTGGGACTCCTCCGAACCGTCGGAGTCCACGAGCACGAGCCTTCCCGGGTGCTCCCGCTGGGCGGCACGCAGCAGCCCCCACACGGGCGCGGCCGCCAACCCCGTGAGCCGGGTTCCCGGGTCCGTGGACACCGCACGCCAGGTCACCACGGCCAGGCGTGCGTGGGCGAACCGTTCGTCGGCCAGCCAGGCGTGAACCGTGCCGAGCACGGAGTCGAGCCCCTCGCGCACCGCGTCCGGGACGGGCGCGCCCTCGGTGTAGACGACCGCCGCGGGCAGCTCGGTGGAGACCACCGGCGGCGCCGGGTCGTCCGGGCCGAGGGAGGCCAGGTCCGGCAGTCCCGCCGTGGCCAGGGCCTCGGGAGCGGGCACCTCCACCCGCCGCCACCCGAGTTCGTACAGTTCAGGCAGCTCACCGGGTTCCGGTGCGGGCAGACTGTCCTCGTCGAGGGGGCGCAGGACCAGTTCGTCGACGGTGAGGAGCGAGGCGCCGTGCTCGTCGGTGACCGCGAGGCGGTACCGACCGTGCTCGAGTTCGGTCCCCCGCACGTGGAGGGTCCGGGGCGGGTCGTCGGCCCCGATGGCGGCCACCCGGACACCGGACCAGGTGAAGGGCACCATGAGGGCGCCCCCGTCGGCGTCGCCGTGCAGGAGCAGCGCGTGCAGCGCGGCGTCCACCAGGGCCGGGTGGGGGCCGTGGAAGGGGACGGCCGTGTCCAGGGCGTCGGGCGCGACCACCTCGGCGAGGACGTCCGCGCCGTCCCGCCGCGCCGAGCGCAGCCCGCGGAGGGCGGGACCGTAGGTGTGGCCGCGCCGTTCCAGCAGCCCGTAGTCGACCTCTCCGGACGCTGCCCCGGGATCGGCGGCGTGCGGCTCCGGAGCGGACTCCGGTCGGGTGTGGTCCAGCGCGCCCGAGGCGTGCCGGGTCCAGGGAGCGTCGGGATCACCGTCGGGGCGCGCGTGGACCTCCACCGTCCGGTGACCGTCGCCGTCACGGGGGCCCACGGCCACCTGGACGTGGACGGCCCGGTCCCGGACCAGGACCATCGGGGCCTCCAACACCAGCTCGGCCAGTGTCCCCGCCCCGACCCGGCCGGCGGTGTGGGCGACCAGGTCCACGTAGACCGTCCCAGGCAGGACGACGCGTCCCAGCAGTCCGTGGTCGCGGACCCAGGGGTGGTCGGCGGGGTCGATCCGACCGGTGAAGACCGTGCGCCCGTCCGCGAGGGCCAGGCCGTCGTCGAGCGGGGCGCCCACCTCGGGAGCGGCGGGGACGGGTTCCGGTGTCCGGGGAACCACCCAGTGACGGGTCCTCCGGAAGGGGTTCTCAGGCACGGTGACGGGGCTGCCCTCGTCCGCCACCCCCTCCAGCACCACGTGGGCGTTGGTCCCGCTGATGCCGAAGGAGGACACGGCGGCACGACGCGGCCGACCGGTGTCCGGCCAGGGCTCCGCCTCCCGGAGCAGGCGCAGCCCGCTGTCCTCCCACTCGATCTCACCCGTGGGCTCGTCCGCGTGCAGGGTCCGGGGCAGCCGCCCGTGGCGCAACGCCTCCACGGTCTTGATCACCCCGGCCACACCGGCGGCGGCCTGGGCGTG
>NZ_ANBC01000479.1 GCF_000341125.1 Nocardiopsis lucentensis DSM 44048
GCTCACGTCCCCGGCCGTACACCGAGATCAGCGCGCGCGCCTCGATCGGATCGCCCAACCGGGTTCCGGTGCCGTGCGCCTCCACGGCGTCGACCTCGTCCGGCGTCAGCCCCGCCGTCTCCAGCGCCCGGCGGATCACCCGCTCCTGGGCCTCGCGGTTGGGCGCGGTCAACCCGTTGCCCGCTCCGTCGGAGTTGACGGCGCTGCCCCGGATCAGGGCCAGCACCGGCCGTCCGTGGCGGCGTGCCCGGGAGGCGCGCTCCAGCAGGAGCATGCCCGCCCCCTCGGCCCACGCGGTCCCGTCGGCGCCGGAGCCGAACGCCCGGCAGCGCCCGTCGGGGGACAGGCCGCGCTGCGCGGAGAACTCCAGGAACATGCCGGGTGTGGCCATCACCGTGGCGCCCCCGGCCAGGGCCATCTCACACTCGCCGCGCTGGATGGCCCCGACCGCCTGGTGCAGTGCCACGAGGGAGGCCGAGCACGCGGTGTCGATGGTCAGCGCGGGCCCACGCAGGCCCAGCACGTAGGCGATCCGCCCCGAGGCCACGCTCAACGTGCTGCCCGTGAGACGGTAGCCGCCGTCAGCGCCCGCGCCGGGGTCGGCCAGGCGCGGACCGTACTCGGTGGGCATTGCGCCGACGAACACCCCGACCTGCTGGTCGCGCAGCTCGTCCGTGGTCAGGCCCGCGCGGTGGACCGCCTCCCAGGAGGTCTCCAGCAGCAGACGCTGCTGCGGGTCCATGGCGTCGGCCTCGCGGGGACTGACGCCGAAGAAGTCGGCGTCGAAGAGGTCGGCGTCGTGGAGGAACCCGCCGAGGCGCGTGTAGGTGCGCCCCGGCGTGCCCGGCTCGGGATCGTAGAGCCCGTCCAGATCCCAGCCCCGGTTGTCGGGGCACTCCCCGATCGCGTCCACGCCGTCCTCGACGAGCCGCCACAGCCGCTCCGGCGAATCGGCCCCGCCCGGCAGGCGGCACGCCATCGCGGTGATGGCGATCGGGTCGTCGTCGGTCGACGCCCGCGGAGTCGGGGAGACGGCCGGGAGCGCTGGCGCGGTCAGGGACGGTGGGTCCTGCCCTCGGTCCCGCTCCCGCAGCGCGTCGGCCAGGTGGTCGGCGAACGCGGCGGGGGTGGGCTGGTCGAAGAGGACGGTGTTGTCCAGGTGGACTCCGGTCGCCTCCCCCGCCCTCGCGGCGAGTTCACGCAACATGATCGAGTCGAAGCCCAGGTCGCGAAAGGCCCTGCCCTCGTCGGCCTCGCTGAGGGCCCCCCGGTCCAGGACCCTCGCGCACAGGGACGCGACCAGGGTGCGGATATCCCCGGTGCTGGCGGTCACCGGAAGGGGCGACGGAACGGGCGTGTCCCGACCGGAGGGCGCTTCCGCCGACGTGTCTCCCGGCCAGAACCGGACGCGCTGGAAGGGGTAGGTGGGCAGGTCGACTGGACGCGCGTTCGTCCGCGCGAACAGGCCGCCCCAGTCCACGTCCAGTCCGCAGGCGAAGGCCCGGGCAGCCGCGGTGAGCAGCTGGGCCTGGTCACCCTGGTCACGGCGCAGGGTCTTGAGCACGGTGCCCTCGACGCCCCGGGCACGAAGCGTCCGTTCGACCGCGTAGGAGAGCACCGGGTGCGGCCCGACCTCGATGAACGTGCGGTGCCCCGCGGCGACGGCGGCCTCGGTCGCCTCCGCGAAGCGGACCGTCCGGCTCAGGTTGCGGTACCAGTACTCGGCGTCGAGGACGGGCCCGCCCTCGGACAGGCGGGCTCCGGTCAGGGTCGAGAAGAGGGGAACGCGGGGGGAGTTCGGCGCGATCCCGGTCAGCGCGTCGGCCAGTGGTGCGTGGATCCGTTCCACGTGCGCGGAGTGGGAGGCGTAGTCGACGTCGACCAGCGCGCCGTGCACGCCGTTGTCCAGACAGGTCTCCACGGCGTGGCGCACCGCCGCGGGACTTCCGGAGACCACCACGGAGTCGGGGCCGTTGACGGCCGCCAGGTACAGGTCGTCCGTTCCGTCGGCCAGCTCCCCGGCCCGCTCCGGTGTCAGTCCGAGCGAGGCCATGCCACCGGTCCCGGCGAGCGCGGTCAGCGCCCGGCTGCGCAGCGCCACGACCCGCGCGGCGTCCTCCAGGGACAGCGCACCGGCCACGCACGCCGCGGCGATCTCCCCCTGGGAGTGGCCGATCACCGCGGCGGGGCGCACGCCCAGCGTGGCCCACACCTCGGACAGCGCGACCATCACGGCCCACAGGACCGGCTGCACGACGTCCACCCGGGCCCCGGAGCCGACGTACGGGGGAGCGTGCGGGTCGCCGCGCAGGACCTGGACGAGCGACCAGTCCACGTACGGGTCCAGGGCGCGCTCGCACTCCAACACACGTCTGGTGAATACCTGGGCGAGCGGACCGTCGCCGTCGAGCAGGTCACGGGCCATACCCGGCCACTGGCCGCCCTGGCCGGGGAAGACCAGGACCGGGCCGGCGTCCTCGCCGACGTCCTCGGGGGTCCGCTCCGGGCGCACCGACTCCAGCTCACGTGCCCCGCTGCCGCCGGAGGCGAGGATCACGGCCCGGTGCTCGAACACGGTGCGGGTGGTGGCCAGGGACAGGCCCACGTCCTCGGCGCGCAGTCCCGGTCGTGCCGACACGTGCGCGTGCAGAGCGGAGGCCTGGGCGCGCAGCGCCGCCTCGGAGCGTGCGGAGAGCACCCACGGAACCGGGTCGAGGGTGCTCTCGCCCGTGCCGGCACCGGACGGTTCGGTCTGGCGCGGCGGCGGCGGTCCGACGACCACGTGGCAATTGGTCCCGCCCATGCCGAAGGAGGAGACCCCGGCCAGCGGCGCGTCGGCGGGCCAGGGCTCCCGGTGCGTCTGCGGGGACAGCCGCAGACGCGTCAGGTCGATATCGGGGTGGGGGGTCTCGAAGTTGAGGGTGGGCGGCAGTTGGCCGTGGGCGACGCTCAGCACGGTCTTGACCAGGCCGACGATGCCCGCCGCGCCCTCCAGGTGGCCGACGTTGGTCTTGGCCGAACCGACCCGCAGCGCCGTGTCGCGGTCGGCAGAGTAGACCGCGCCGAGCGCGGCCGCCTCGACCGGGTCACCCGCCGGGGTACCCGTTCCGTGCAGCTCGACGTAGCCGACCTGGGAGGATTCTGCCGAGGCGCGCCGCAGTGCGGCGCGCAGGACGGCCTCCTGCCCCTCGGTGTCGGGTCGGGCCAGGTAGGCGGTGTCCCCGGAGTTGTTGACGGCGCTTCCGCGCAGGAGCGCGTGGACACGGTCGCCGTCGGCCAACGCCCGGTCCAGGGTCTTGAGCACGACGATGGCTCCACCCTCGCCCCGTGCGTAACCGTTGGCGCGCGCGTCGAAGGTGTGGCAACGGGCGTCCGGGGAGAGCCCGCCGAACCGCGCGACGCTCTCGGTGCTCTCGGGCGCCAGGATGAGGTTCACTCCGCCCGCGAGTGCGGTACCGCACTCGCCGCGGCGCAGGCTCTCCATGGCCATGTGCACGCCGACCAGGGACGAGGACTGTCCGCTGTCCACGGTCAGGCTGGGACCGGACAGGCCCAGCGCGTAGGAGACGCGGTTGGCGATCATGCCGCGCTGGGTACCGGTCAGGGTGTGGTGGCCGATCTCCGCGCTGTCCGCGCGCCGTTGGACGAGCGCGTAGTCGGAGGCGATGGCCCCGGTGAACACACCCGTGTCGGAGCCGCGCAGGGTGTCGGGGGCGGTGCGGGAGTTCTCCACCGCCTCCCAGCTCAGTTCGAGCATGAGCCGCTGCTGGGGGTCCATGGACAGCGCTTCGCGGGGGGAGACGCCGAAGAAGGCGGCGTCGAAGTCCTCTGCGCGGTCCAGGTAACCGCCCCAGCGGTGATCGCGCTCGGCGGAGGGGGCGCCGAGTCGTTCGGGGGGTGCCGTGATGGCCTCGCGGCCCTCGCAGAGCAGTCGCCAGAACGCCTCCGGGGTCGAGGCTCCGGGAAGCCTGCAGGCGATCCCCACCACGGCGACCGGGGTACCGGGGCTCCCGGGGTCGGTGTTCGAGCGGTCACTGATCATCGCGTTCCCTCCGATCGCGTTCCACGTTCACGTCACGCGTGGACGAGGACTTCTACGGCACACGGCGACGGTCGTCCCGTCCCGTGCATATGCACGCGCCCAGCAACCTTTGTCCCAGGTCAGAATGGATGAGAGACAGGTGTGCCGATATTCGTGGCCGAGGTGTGTCAGTCCACGCGACCGAGGGCGGCGCTCCGGACGAGGCGAAAGGAACACACGCAGGGGGACATGGAACACCTTTCCAGCGCGCCCCCCGGGGGAGGAGGGTCGGATCCGCTGACGACAGACACTTAGCGCTCAAGCGGTACAGAAGTCTCACTCTCGGCTATGTGTCACTTACAGACACCAACACGAAGGATCGTAACCGCCGCTCACGACCCATGACAACGATCTCCTCGATTTCGGTCCTCCTTTGGCCTTATTCGGTCAGCGGCGTAATCGGACATTCATCTCACCCATTGAACACCAGGGAGCCCGATGTCCGGCGGACATCGGGCTCGCCCTCACATTCACCGCGGCTCAGTCCCCGTGCTTCGCCCGAACCTCGGCGAGGTACTCCCCGGCCAGATCCGGGTCCAGGAGCCAGTTCGCGTAATCCGGCGGATAGTCCCAGCCCCGGATCCACCGGTCCGCCACCTCCGGGTACGTCTTGGCTCCGTCAATGAGCTCGTAGAAGAAGGGGGCCAGGTCACCGGCGTCCCACAATGTGGAATTCATCTCCGCCCACGTCTGGTTATGCAGACCGAATTCCCAGAACCTGTCGAAGGTTTGGACCAGGAACTCCTCGTCGAACGGGCGGTCACCGCGCTCGAGGATGCTCTCCAGGTACGCCTTCGCGCACCGGGTGGAGTTGTTCCAGCTCTGACCCACGTAGGGGTCCATCGTCACGACCACGTCGGCCATGCCCAGGACGTGGCCGCCGGAGGGCAGGACTCCCACGGGGTTGCGCACCTGGGGTGTCAGCTCCTCGATCAGCGTGCTCCGGTGGCCGTCGACCAGGACGGCGTCCTTGACCCTCTCGAAGTAGTCGGGGGCGTACTGGCGAAGCAGGTCCTTCATCCGGCGCAGCTGCTCCTCGGAGCCGGGCCGGTCGGGCCACGCGTCCATGGGGCCACCGCGCTTGTCGACCAGGAGCAGGTTGTGGCAAGGACCATCCTGGGCCAGGACGGGGATGAACATGATGTTGCCGGCGTCGGCCGCGGAGGCGGCCCAGCCGATGTTCTCCTCACCGTCCTCGTCCGGCCAGACGTCGTAGACCTGAGCCTGGGCGATCGAACGGGCCCGGGCACCGCTGAACCTGGAGTTGTCGTAGTCGAAGAGCTGTCCGAGCTCTCCGTGGCCGACCGCCACGATGATGAGCTCGAACATCCGGGAGAAGTAGTCGAGGTCGGTGACGGTGACGCCGTGGATGACCACCTTGCCGCCGCGGTCCTCGAAGTACTCCAGCCAGTCGGCCATCTTGACCCTGCGGTCGACCGCGACGATGTAGTCGTTGTCCGTGCCGGTCGCGCCCTTGAAAGTCAGTACGGGCTGCTGCCCTCCGGGGTACAGATGCACTCTGTGTTCCCTGATCTGCGGCGACAGGGCACTCCACAGGTCGAGGTCGTGCTGGCGCTCGTAGTTCAGGGCCGTCGGGAAGGTGAACTGCGAGATCGACGGCTTGCCGGTGCGGATCTCCATGGAGGACTGCCCCGTGATCACCGTGACGTCGTAGCCTTCGGTCAGCAGCCCATGGGCCAGGTGCAGACCGGCGTGGCCCGCTCCGACGATAAGGATCTTGCGCATCTGTCGCTAACTTTCCTGGGGAGTCTACGGGGGCGGTGGGGAGGGCGTGGCGGCTCCCCGCTCGTCAGCCGACGGGCTCACTCGCGCGGTTGTGCTGCAACGCGTACCGGAGCAGCGTCTTGAGGACGTCGCCGCCGGAGTTGCGCTGGCGCGCGTCGAAGTCGATGATCGGCACCTCCGGGCTGACCTCCAACGCCTCACGGACCTGTTCCGCGGTGTAGTCCAACCGCCCCTCGAACTTGTTCAGCGCCACGATGTAGGGGATGCGCCGGTTCGTCTCGAAGTAGTCCACCGCGTCGAAGGAGTCCGCGAGCCTCCGGCAGTCGACCACGACGACGGCACCCACCGCGCCGCGCACGAGATCGTCCCACATGAACCAGAAGCGCGCCTGTCCCGGCGTGCCGAACATGTACATGACCAGCTCGTCGTCGATGGTGATGCGACCGAAGTCCATCGCGACGGTGGTCGTCGTCTTGTCGGGTGTGATCGAGGTGTCGTCATGACCGATGCTCGCCTCGGTCATGATCGCCTCTGTCGTGACCGGTGGAATCTCCGAGACCGAGCTCACCAAGGTCGTCTTGCCGGCGCCGAAGCCACCGGCGATGACGATCTTGCTCGACATCTTCTTGCGATTCGACCTGTTGTCACTGGAAAAGTCGTTCGAGACCACGAAGAGCCCTCTCCAGAACCTGGTTTTCCGATGGACTACTGCCGGTGATGGTCGGGTGGATGTACACCATGTCCTGCTCTGCCAGGTCGCTGACCAGGACCTGGGTGACGCCCAGGGGGATGTTCAGCTCCGCCGACACCTCGGCGAGTGACCGCGTCTCCCGGCACAGTCTGTAGATGTTGATCGACTCCGGCATGAGGGTGCTCGGAGGTTCCTTCCCGGGCTCGGACGTCGAGACCAGGGTCTGCACCATCAGCGGATGCCGCGACCGCGTCCGCCCGCCCGTGAAGGTGAACGGGCGGACGCGGTTACTCCTTCGCCTGCGGAAGCTCATGTCAGTGGCAACCTTCTCGTGATCCCTGCCGAACCGCTACGGGTCGCCGGCTCAGTTCTGGATGACCTCGCGCAATTGCGTTCGCAGCTGGGGCGTGAGCACGTGCGCGACGTTCTCCACGAGCTTGGTCATCTGGAAACCGATGAGCTTGAGCTCGCTGCCCGGGGAGGTGAGGACGGCCATGCACGAACCGTCGCTGATGGCCATGATGAACAGGTGGCCCTTGTTGAATCGGACGAGGAGCTGCTCGCACTCACCGCGCTGGAAGAGCCCGGCACCGCCGACGGCGAGGCTGTGCAGGCCGCTGGCGATCGCCGCGAGTTGCTCGGCGTGTTCCTCGGGGAAGTCACTGGAGTGGGTCAGCACCAGTCCGTCGGACGAGACGACCACGGCGTGCTCGACTCCGCGGACGTCCCGGACGAACCGGTCGATGAGCCAGGAGAAGTTCTCAACGCTGTCGTTAACGGGTTCGGTCATCGCTTACCTGCCTGGGCCGAGGGTCGTGTTCGGGGGTTCGGGGGGTGCGTGTCGGCACCCGGGGGACGGGCCGGGGAGAGAGGGGGATCACGTGTCCTCTCCGTCCGGCCGGTCCTCGAGGGCTTCCCGTTCGCCGTCGAGGAAGTCTCCGAGTTCGTCGCGGATCTGCTCCGCCCGCGCGTCGCCCGTCAGCTTCGGGGGCGTGTCGGCGGGCGGTTCGGCGGAGTGGTCCGGCGGGGGCATCATCCGCAGGGGCGATCCGTGCGGGGTGGCGCTGCGGCGGGGCAGCCCGGCCGAGGTGACGGCGGAGTTGCCACCGCCGAGGGGCTTGGTGGACGAACTGCCGTTCACACCGTTGGTCCCGGTCGTGGTCGGGGTGATCACGGGGGTCCTCGGCGCCGTCGCGGGGGGCACCGTCGAGGTGCGGGCCTGGCCCGGGATCGGGGGGGTGGCCACGCGCAGGAGGTCCTTGGGGATGATCGCGTAGGCGTTGACACCGCGGAAGGAGCGCGACTCCAGACGGGCCTCCAGTCCGTGCCTGCGCGCGATCCGGCTGGCGACGTACAGGCCCATGTGGCGCGGCACCTCCTCGTCCAGCACGGGTGCGCCGGCGAGCCTCTGGTTGAGCTCCGCGAGCTGGGCCTCGGGGATGCCCACTCCCTCGTCCTCGACCACCATCATCAGGCGGCCGTCGTCGAGTTCGCGGGCGCTGACCACGACCTGGGAGTGCTCGGGAGAGTTGGCGGTCGCGTTGTCCAGCAGCTCGGCGAGCAGGTGGCTGATGTCGTCGGCGGCCATACCGGTGATGGACGTCTGCGGGAGCTTGCCCAGCCGCACACGCGGGTAGTCCTTGATCTCGGAGGTCGCGGCGCGGGCCACGTCCAGGAGCGGGACGATCTCGTCGTGGGCGTCGGACTCGCCGCCGTCGTGGCCGGTCAGCACAAGGAAGTTCTCCCCGTTGCGCCGCATACGGGTCGCGAGGTTGTCGATCTGGAAGAGCTTGTCGAGCAGGTCGGGGTCCTGGGCGTCGGTCTCCAGTTCCTCGACCGTCTCCAGGAGGGCGTCGACCAGCGACAGGTCGCGCATGGCCAGACCGGCCAGAGCCTCGTTGAGCAGCCCCTCCCGGTCCGGGACTGGGCCGTCCTGCTCGGCCCCGTCCACCGACGTGGTCTCGGGGACCTCCTCCGTGTCGGCGGACGCGTCGTCCGCGGTCGGAGCGGTGGCCTCCTCCGCCTCGGCGCTCCGCGTGTCGGGGGTCTCCTCGTCGGCGTCCGGCCCGGTCTCGCGCTCGACCTCCGCCCGGTCCTCGCGGGGTGCGCGGACGCGCGTGCGCTCCTCACGCTCGGGCTCGGAACGGTCGGAGTACGTGGCCGGTTCGGCGGTGATCACCTGCGGCGCCTGACCGGAGGTGAGCACGATGACGTGCTGGACGGGCTGGCCGTAGGCCGGGAACTGGCCGGGGAGGATCACCGGCTGACCGGGGAACACGTAACCCGGCGGCTGGTACGGGGCCGGGTAGGCGCCCGGGTAGGCCATCATCGGGTGCGGCGGCGGATAGGGAGCCGGGTAGTGCGGGGGCGGCGCGGACCGCTGGTACTCGGCGGGCCGGGGGTAGCCGGGATGCCCGCCGTCGCCCCAGGCGCCGCGCGGGTCCGGGTATGCCGGGTACACCGGCTGGGCGGGCCCGACCTGGTCCGGGTGACCGTGGTGGGGCTGCGGGCCCGTTTCGGGCTGGTACCCGGGCTGCCCCTGGTGGGGAGGATAGGCGTGGTGTGCCGCCCACGCCGCGGGCGCCGACTGCCCGGGGTGTTCGGACCGTGTCGAGTGACCCTCGTACACGGAACGGGGCCCGGCCGGGGCGGCCTGGGGCGCGGGACCCTATGGGGCGACCGGCGGGCGGTCGGCCCGCGGCCACGTCCCCGGGGCGGGCGCCTGCTCCGGGGCCACGTGTTGGCCGGTCGTCGTCTCCGTGTTCCGGGATTCCGCTGTCCCGTACGGGTTCGGCTGGTCGTCCATGCGCGAACCTCCCTCCAGGGGGTCGGCCCCGTGCTGCCCGGTCTCCGACGCGCGCCGGTCCCGTTCGCCCGAGGGTTCCGGGGCGGCGGATCCGACCGGGTCGATCTCGCCGGTGCGCGGGGTGTGGGTGGCGCCCGTGTCGCCGGTCCCCTGTCGGGCGGGGGTCCGGCCGGTGGCGGCCTCCGAGGTGTGTCGGGGTGTGTGGGTGTGCTGCGCCGCGTGGTCCGCGGGGGGTGTCGGGGCGACCGGTTCCCGCCGGTCCTTCCCAACGGGTTCCTCGGCAGCCCGGGGTTGTGGTCCGGTGGCGGGCCGCGCGGTGGCGCCTGTGTTCGGGGTGGTGTCGCTCATGTGTCGTGGGGAGTCCGGGGTCCTGGGTCGACCACGCGGATCGGGCTCGTCGAGGCCCACTCCGCGCCACTGCCCGACCGGGTGGGCGCCGGTGTCGACGTCGTCGACCTCCAGGCGCCGGGTGGTGTAGGGGTTCGGGACGCTCGTGCGCGTCGCGGGACGGTAGCCCTTCTCGGCCGACGCGGAGAACGGCCCCACGGGCCGGTCGGACGGGTCGTCACCGTCCGCGGGAGTGGCACCGGTGGAGCGCTGGTCACCGCCTCCGCCCTTGGTGGGCTCGGCGGACCGCGAGTGCGGATGCACGGGCTGATGCACGGGATGTCCTCGCTCGGTCTCCGGTGACGGGGGGTCCTGGGACTTGACCATCCGGGAGATGGCCCGGCGAAACCTTCCTCCTCGCCCATCCTCCGTCGACTTCATCTCGGCCAGGGGGTTGCCATCGCGTTCGTGCGGTGACGGGGCCTGTGCCACAGTCTCGTCTCCTCGCATCAGGTGGGCGGATCGGCGGTGGCCCCGCTTCACCACCCTGACCAGGGAGGTGCCGCCGCGAGGACCGCGCTGGGACCCCGTGGCGACGGGCGTCCCGTACGCCGGGGGAACGCCGGAACGGGCTCCGCGATGGAGGCGGCACGCACGATCGGACGCCCGGACAAGGAGAGTAACGCCCTATCCGGAGACAAGTATCCACGTCCGACACAATTCCTGTACATCCACCGAGAACCGTCGTTCGGATCGTCAGACTAACAAAGGCCCTCCAGCTTGGCAGGAGAATCCGAGAAGCACGCGAAAAGACCTCAACGCACCACCGATGACGTGCGACAACGCGAACAAAGTTGCTTTATCCCTTAGATCCCTATTGTCTGATTTGCCGTCTTCGCGACATTAGTCACCCGATCCAAGGCATGTGTCCCGAGTCACACAACCAACTGTGGCCGCATGACTCGCATCCGCCATACACACGTCTGAGGGGCGGGACCGCGCGGCTCCGCCCCTCACCGGTCACCGGCGGCCCGCGCCGGCGGCCGGGTCACTCCCCCGTCGGCCGCAGATTCCCCTGGATCAGCGCCAGCATGACGTGGTTGTCCTGGTACATCTGGTTGGCGTCCGACGGAAGCTCGGTGTCGAAGCCCTCGACCCGCACCCCGTTCAACGCGGGGGCCAGGTACCGGAAGGTCCAGATCGGGATCCGCGGCAGCAGCTCGTTGAAGGCGGTGGCCATCGTCAGGAGGGTCTCGCGCTGCTCCTCCAGCGACTCGGCCCGCTTGGCGTCCTCGACCAGCGCCGCCAGGTCGAGTTCGCCCATCGACGGGCTCTCGACCTCCAGGTCGAAGGACTGGCCCGGCGAGTCCTCGGTCCCCGCGTTCTCCAGCAGGAAGTTCATCTGGAAGGCGCCCCAGTAATCCGGGATCTCGGGATTGCCCCAGTGCCGGACCGCCACCTCGAAGTCACCCGCACCCCAGATGCCCCAGGGGTTGTCCGAGGGCACGTTGGTCGCGGTGGTCGGGATCCCGAAACCGTTCCAGGCCTCCTCCACCTGCACCGCGGTCAGCTCGAAGTCGCTCCAACCGGACACCCCGATCACCTCGAAGCTGGCCTCGTCGCCGTTGGGCAGGTGCCAGATCCCGTCCTCCAGGGTCCAGCCGGCCTCCTCCAGCAGTTCGGTGGCGCGGTCGGGGTCGTACCCGTAGTGGGTGAACCGTCCCAGCTCCTCCTCGGTGAAGATCTCCTCCGCCTGGACGTCCACGAGCCCCGCGTAGTACCGGACTCCCTCGTAGGCCTCACCGCGCGCCACCCGACCGATGGTGTCGCCGTCGAGGACGTGGGCGAGCGCCTGGCGGACACGGACGTCCCTGAGCTCGGGTTTGGCGGCGTAGTTGAACATGATGCCGCAGCCGTCGTAGCCGGTGTGCTCCACCCAGCGAAACCCCTCCACGCTCTGGAAGGCCCGCTGGTCGGCGGCCGTGGGCGCCAACGACGAGTAGTCCACCTCGCCCTGCTGGAACAGCAGCGCGGCCTGGCGGTTGTCGCCCCGGTGGATGAGGACCTCGTCGAAGCCCACCTCGGTCCCCCGATAGCCGTTCTCGTTGCGCACCAGCGTGATGCTCGCGTCCGACATCCGGGACCGGTCGAACATGTACGGCCCGCTGCAGACGATCTCCTCCGGGTTGAACTCGATGAACTCGGCGTTGAACGCGCCGTGCTCGTCATCGCCCTGGCGGACCCCCGCGTTGACCAGTTCGACCGCGCGTGGGCCGAAGTCGGCATAGGTCGTCTTGCTGACGAACCGGCGCTTGAGGATGCTGCGCTCGATGTTGACGAAGGGGTCGTCGAAGGCCAGCCGGACGCTCAGGTCGTCGAGCTGTTCGAGCTCGGTGACCTGGGGGAAGCCCACGGACCACGGCGGCGTCTCCAAGATCGCCATCGCATAGGTCTGGATCACGTCCTCGGCGTCGAGGTCGGTGCCGTCGCTCCACCGCAGATCGGGGCGCAGCGTCACGATGAGGTGGTCCCCGTCCCACTCCGAGCCCTCCAGCAGGAGGTAGTCCCACGTGTGCTCACGCCAGTCGTACATGGCGCCGGTGGTCAGGAACAGGTCCTCGTAGACGGAGTTGAGCAGGAGCGCCCCGTCCTCGACCGCCATGTTGCGGGTGTTGGAGTCCAGGTCGTAGTCATAGACCCCGGTGAACTGGGTGGCACCCGACGCCTCCTCGCCCCCGGAGCAGGCGGTCAGGGCACCGGCGCCCGCCGCCCCGGCCGCGCCGAACCCGACCGCCTTGAGCAGTCGCCGGCGGCTGAGGTCCCGCATGAGCATCTCCGGTGAGGGGGTGGGGGTCATTCTTGTCGCTTCCTTTCCAGTAGGACGGCGAGCAGACCGAGAGCGACGACGAGCAGGCCGACACCGACGGTGACGACGCTGATGACGAACTCGGCCGTGCCGGGGGGGTTGAGGAAGGCCGTGAGGGTGCTGGCCAGGGCGAGGAAGGCACCGACGGCCAATCCGAAGCGGCCGATGAACAGCACCCGCTCACCCCCTCGTGACGACGTGGCAGGACAGCAGCCGGTCCTGGTGGCGGACCAGCGACGGACGCAGCGTGTCGCAGCCGCCCGCCTCGTGGAGGGGGCACCGCGGGTGGAAGTCGCAGCCGGGCGGTAGGTCGGTCAGGTCGGGGACGTCGGCCGAACGCAGCCGGAAGCGCTCCTTGCCGTGGACCAGGTCGGGGTCGGGTTCGCACACCGCCGAGATCAGCGCCCGGGTGTAGGGGTGGCTCGGCTCGCCGACCACGCGCGGGGTGGGTCCGTGCTCGACGACCCGGCCCAGGTACATGACGGCGATCTCGCCCTCCCAGGCGAAGTACTTGGCCACGGCCAGGTCGTGGGTGATGAAGAGGAACCCGACGCCGAGCTCGTCCCGGAGCCGCCCGAGGGTGTTGAGCATGCTGACCCGGATCGACACGTCCAGCATCGATGTGGACTCGTCGGCGATGACCACCTCCGGGTTCATCGCCAGGGCACGCGCGACGGCGACCCGCTGGCGCTGCCCGCCGGACATCTGGTGCGGGTACTTGTCCAGGTAGTCCTCGGCCGGGGTGAGGTCGACCCGTTCCAGGAGTTCGGCGGCGGTCCTTCGCGCCTCGGCGCGGCCGCCGACCCTACGG
>NZ_ANBC01000480.1 GCF_000341125.1 Nocardiopsis lucentensis DSM 44048
CACCGTGCGCACCGGATTGAGCGAGGCATAGGGATCCTGGTGGATGTACTGGACGGAGCGGCGGAACTCGGCGCGCTCCCGCTTGTCCATCGCGGCGACGTCGCGTCCCCGGAAGAGCACCGCCCCCTCGGAGGGGGCGGTCAGCCCGGCCGCGACCCTGGCGGTGGTGGTCTTCCCGCAGCCGGACTCGCCGACCAGGCACACCACCGATCCGGGGCGCACGTCCAGGTCGACCCCGGCCAC
This sequence comes from Nocardiopsis lucentensis DSM 44048, assembly GCF_000341125.1. Classification (GTDB taxonomy): domain Bacteria; phylum Actinomycetota; class Actinomycetes; order Streptosporangiales; family Streptosporangiaceae; genus Nocardiopsis; species Nocardiopsis lucentensis. The sequence goes on from NZ_ANBC01000480.1 coordinate 244, forward strand.
GGCGCTGATCCGGCCGCGCGGGGTGTCGAACTCCCGCCGGACGCCACGCAGGCTCAGCACAGGCTGGTCAGTCACGGGTGGCCCCCTCGGCGAAGAGTGCGGTGTCGGTCGAGCGCAGGCAGGCCGCGGAGTGGCTCATCCCCCGGTCGCGCTCCTGGAGCAGCTCGGGTTCGGGCCGCACCCGGGAGCACCGGTCGAGCGCGTGGGCACAGCGCGGCGCGAACGAGCATCCGGGCGGGAGTGCGGCCAGGCTGGGCGGGCCGCCGGGCAGGGATTCCGGGATGGTGCGGCCGCCGGAGACGGGAGGCACGGAGTTGATCAGCGCCGAGGTGTAGGGGTGGCGCGGACGGTGGAAGATGTCGTGCGTGCTCCCGGTCTCGATCAGCCGCCCGGCGTACATGGTGGCGACGCGGTCGGACAGCTCCGCGGCCAGGCCGAGGTCGTGGGTGATGAAGACCATCGAGAAGCCGAGCCGCTCGCGCAGTTCGGCCAGGCGCTCGACGATGGCGCGCTGGGTGAGCACGTCCAGCGCGGTGGTGGGCTCGTCGAGGATGAGCAGCTGCGGTTCCAGGGCCAGGGCCAGCGCGATGAGGGCGCGCTGGCGCATGCCGCCGGAGAGCTCGTGCGGGTGCGCGCGCAGGACCCGGGCGGGGTCGAGCTGGAGCATCTCCAGCAGTTCGGCGGAGCGTTCCAGGATCCGCGCGCGTGGTCGCCGTCCGCGCCCGTTCTCGTGGGCGCGGAAGGTGTCGGTGAAGTGGTCCTCGATCCGCAGGACGGGGTTGAAGGAGTTCATCGCGCCTTGGAAGACCATCGCCGCCTCGTTCCAGCGGAACCGGCGCAGCTCCTCCTTGCCGAGGGTGCGCACGTCCACGCGGCGGCCGTCCTTGCGGCGGAAGAGGATCCGCCCGGCGGACACCCGCCCGGTGCGCGGAAGCAGGCGGAGCAGCCCCAGGCCGAGGGTGGTCTTGCCGCAGCCCGACTCCCCCACCAGGGCCAGGGACTGCCCGGGGTGGAGGTCGAAGGAGACGTCGCGGACGATGGTGGTCCCGGTCCGCCTGCCGGTGCGGTAGCCGATGTCCACGCCGCTGACGGACAGCAGGGCCCCGGTGTCCTCGCCCGGGTCGGTGCGGTGGTCGTTCACGTGGCTCACCTGTCCCGGAGTCGCGGGTTGAGGGCCTGTTCCAGGGACCGGGTCATGGTGACCAGGCCGATCTGGAAGAGCATGATCATCACCATGGGGGCGATGAGGAAGGGCATGGCGGTGGGTAGCAGGAACGCGTTGTTGTTCCAGGCCTGCTGGATCATCAGGCCCCAGTTGTCGGCGGTGCTGGGCAGCAGACCGAGCAGGTACATCCCGACCACCGCGTAGATCGCGTTGGTGATCGCGATGATGAAGTTGATGAAGATGTAGCCCGCCATGTTGGGCATGACCTCGACGAAGAGGATGCGAGCGGTCCCGAGGTCCTGCAGGCGGGCGGCTTCGACGAACTCGCGTTCGCGCAGGGTGAGCACCTGGGCCCGAATGGAGCGCATGAGATGGGGCCAGGTGACCAGGCCGATGATGAGCGCGACCACCATCGGCGAGGCGGTGCGGTAGAACGAGGCGACGACCAACATCAGCACGATGAACGGGATGGTCATCGTGATGTCGGTGAGCTGGAGCAGGAAATGGTCGGCCCGGCCTCGCACGTACCCCGCGATCCCGCCGAGGACGACGGCGACGGCGACGGTGATGACGGCGGCCAGGACACCCACCCAGATGGGTTCGCGCCCGCCCAGCACGAGCTGGACGAAGGTGTCCTTGCCCTCGTGGTTGGGG
>NZ_ANBC01000481.1 GCF_000341125.1 Nocardiopsis lucentensis DSM 44048
GACGTCCGTGGGGTTGTCCGTGTCGACGACCAGTGGCCCGACGAAGGAGAACAGCAGGACGCCGACGACGAGGCAGAGCCCGACGAATCCGCTCGTGCTGTGGGTCAGCCCCCGCCAGATGCTCCCCCAGACACCGGCTGCGGGGGTCGACGTGGTGGCGGTGGTCATGGTCGTGGCCCTCCGGGGCGTGTGGTGTGCGTGTCGCGCGTGGATCGGTGCATGGCGGCGGCCCTAGTCGCGGATGCGCGGGTCGAGACGGCTGTAGAGCAGGTCCGCGATGAGGTTGGCGAGGACCACGCACGAGGTGATGATGACCAGCAGGCCCTGGAGGAGCGGGTAGTCGCGGTAGTTGACGGCGTCCAGGAGGAGGCCGCCCACGCCCTTGTAGACCAGGACCTCCTCGACGAAGATCGCGCCGCCGACGAGGACGCCGAAGGAGATCGCGATCTGGGCCACCAACGGCAGGATGGCGTTGCGCCCGACGTAGGCGGAGGCGATGCGGGTGTCCCGCAGCCCGCGGGCGCGGGCCACGGTCACGTAGTCCTCGCTCAGGACCTCCGTGGTGGAGGCCTTCATGATGAGCATCCAGACGCCGATGATCGCCAGGACGTAGGTGATGATCGGCAGGAGCGCGTGGAGGAACGCGTCACCGACGAACTCCGCCGTGAAGCCGGGTTCGATCCCGGGGCTGAGTGTCCCGCGCAGGGCGATCGGGTTGAACCAGCCCAGGTACATCCCCGCTCCGGCCACGAGCACCATGGCGATGAGGTAGTTGGGGACGGCGCCGAGCACGGAGGCGACGACGCTGAGCACGTGGTCCAGGAACCGGTTGCGCCAGTAGGCCATGACCATGCCCAGGACGAGGCCGAGGACGATGGCGATGAGGGTTCCGGTGCCGATGCTGAACAGCGTCCAGGGCAGGTAGGCGCTGATGGCCTCCATCACGGTGACGCCCGGCCGGTTGATGGTGTCGCCCAGATCGAAGGTGACCAGACCGACGAGGAAGTCCCACCACTGCTCGTACAGGGGCGCGTCCACGTCGTAGGCCAGAGAGTACGTGGCGATCGCCCGGGCCTCCTCCATGCTCATCCCGCCCTGGGTGAGCCGCCCGGCCATGACGTCGACGGGGTCGCCGGGCATGGCGCGGCCGAGGAAGAAGGTCACGTTGGCGACCACGAACACGACGGTCAGGGCCTTGCGGACCTTGACGACGGCGTAGTGGCGCCAGATCCGGAGCCAGAGGGGGCGGGCGTCCTTCCGGGCGGGGACGCGCCCCACGGGTGGCGACGGTGGTGGGGAGGCCGCGATGTCGGTGGTCACGGTGCTCCTTCGAGCGGGGGTCGGGTCGTGCGTGGAGGGCTCATTTATTTATTAGGAAAGTTTCCTAATAAAAGCTCACCGTAATCGGCGGGATGTGTCGCGCGCCACCCCCGTGACCAAACGGCGTCTGGAGCGCGACACGATCAGTTCCACAAACGACGCATTGAGTGACGTTCACTCATAATTCGGGCTGTCCACATCCGGCCAACCCGTGACTTACACAACTTTTGTCAGTGTTGCCCCGCACCGCTCGCTTCGTACGGTGACGGTTCCGACGACAGCCACCCGAGCACCCCCACGGCTCGGGCGAAGAGCGGAGGCGACACGTGCGCGGAGCACGCACGATCACCACGTCAACCGTCGGCGTCCTCACGGGCGCCCTCACCCTCACCCTCGCGGCGGCCGTCCCCGCCGCCGCCGACCCC
>NZ_ANBC01000482.1 GCF_000341125.1 Nocardiopsis lucentensis DSM 44048
GTGTGGGCGCCGTGCGAGGAGCCGATCCTCGCCGGGCTGGAGTGCGCCGACGTCCAGGCGCCCCTGGACTACGCGAACCCCGACGGCGAGCGCGTCACGATCGCGATCAGCCGCGAACGCGCCGCCGACCCCGAACGGCGTCGCGGGATCCTGCTCACCAACCCGGGAGGCCCCGGCGGCACGGGCCGCACCCTCCCCCTGGCCGACGACCCCGAACGCGGCATCTACTACGGACTCGGCGACGAACGGGTCGCCGAGGTCTACGACGTCATCGGCATGGACCCGCGCGGCAGCGGCGCCTCCACCCCCAGGATGGAGTGCGAGGTGTCCCAGACAGCGATCGTCCCGCGCCCCGACGACGCGGACTTCTCCCGGATCACGCGCGAGGCGATCGCCGCCGAACGCGCCTGCCAGCAGGCCGACGGCGCCACACGTCCGTACATGACCACCGCCAACACCGCGCGGGACATGGACGTCATCCGCGCCGCCCTGGGCGAGGAGAGGCTCAACTACTTCGGCGTCTCCTACGGCACCTACCTGGGGGCGGTGTACGGCAGCCTGTTCCCCGACCGGTTGGACCGCAGCGTCCTGGACTCCTCGGTGCACCCTGACGGGATCTGGCGCGACGTGTTCACGCGGATGGCCCCGGCCTACACCGCCAACGTCGAGCGCTACACACCCTGGATCGCCGAACGCGACGACGTCTACGGCATGGGTTCGACGCCCGAGGAGGTCGTGGCGACCTTCGAGGAGACGTCGCGGCGGCTCCGGGAGAACCCCCGCGACGACGTCCCCGGGCTCCCTCCGGGGGAGACGTTCGGCACCGCCGACTTCGACTTCGCGGTCGGCTACTACGCCCGGTTCCAGAGCGAGTGGGACGTGTCCGCCTCCGTTCTCTGGTACCTCGTCCACGACGAGCCCTTCCCGCCGTCCGCGGGGGCGGCGGCCGCGGAGGAGCCGGAGTACGAGTCGTTCAACGCGGGCCTGCTCATCGCGGTGCAGTGCGAGGCCGAGTGGCCCGACCGGATCTCCGGGTACTACCGGGACATGCGGGAGGTCCGCGAGGAGCACCCCTTCGGCCTGGGCGCCTACCAACACCAACCGCAGCCGTGCACCTTCGCCTCCTACGACCCGGTCGAGCCCCTGGTCGACCTCGAGCGCGACGGCCACCCGGCCGGGCTGGTCATCGCCGGTGAGTTCGACGCCAACACCGCCTACGACGGCGGCCCGGCGATGGCCGAGCGGCTCGACAACCCCCTGATCACCGTCGCCGACGACGGCGGGCACGGCTTCTACTCGATGCCCGGGATGTCCTGCGTGACCGACGCCGTCGACGCCTACCTGGTGGACGGGGCCGCTCCCGAGGAGGCCACCTGTCCGGGCCTCCCGCGCCCGTCCGACGCGCTCCGGAACCCGGCGGAGACCGCCGGGGTCGGCGAGGCGCTGGCCGGGGTGCGGCAGGCCATGACGGACGCCTACGCGCTGTCGGCCGTCCGGCGGTAGGGAATACCCTCCCTCGACGCGGCCCGTCCCGGAACCACCGGGACGGGCCGTTCACGCGGTCGGGGTCAGCGGCGGGCGCCTTCCAGGCTGCCGGCCACCTGGTCTCCGTTCCTCTCGTGGACCAGGCAGAGGATCTCGCGGTCGTCGTCCTCGTTCCAGCCGTCCTCGGTGGGGAAGAGCGACCTGTGCGCCAGTTCGGACCGCGTCGGCTCGACACCGACGAAGTCCTCGAACTCCTCCCCGCACCGCTCGGAGGTCATCGAGATGACCTCCTCCTCCCCGGGGTACTCATCGCCGTCGAGGTCACCCGCGTAGTAGATCTCGTAGAGGTGCGGTTCGTCGCAGTGGACGACCGGCACCTGGGAGATCCCCTCGCGGCCCTCGAACTCCGCGACGCAGTCGCCCTCCTCCAGCGCGAAGACGCTGACGTACTCCGGGCCGGGGGACTCGGTGGGCTCGGGCGTGTGGGTTGGCTCAGGGGGCGGGGTCGGACGCGGCTCCGGGCTGGAGGTCTCGGTGGGCTCCGGTTCGAGGGTCCGGCCGTCGCTCAGGGCGGGGGGAAGCAGGGGGACGGCGCCGCACGCCGACAGCGCCAGGGCGGCGCCGACGGCCAGGAGGCCCAGGGCGGTTCGGCCGGGTATCGGACGGCGCGTATCGAACACCACGGTCACTCCACGGGGTCGTCGTACTCGCACCGACGGAAGGCCGGTGACACCCGTACAGACGCACGGAAGGGGAGGAACGTTCGGCATGTCACCGAATCGATAGGTGCCGGGAGTATCGGCCCCCGAGCCGTCGGAGGGCCGCCGGTGACAACGAGGGGCGGGGCCCGTGTGGACCCCGCCCCGGCACGGCGCTTCGCCGTCGGCTAGCGGTTGGCGCCCTCGAGGGTGCCGGTGACCATTTCCTCGGTGAACACGTAGCAGATGATCTCCCGGTCGTCGAAGTTCTCCCAGCCGGTGGCGTCCGGGAAGAGCGCACCGGCGTAGATCTCGGACTCGGTGTAGGGGACACCGACGAAATCGGTGAAGTTGTCGCCGTAGCACACGTCCTCGACCGCCGCGTCGACAGCAGCCTCACCCGGGAAGTCACCCTCCGCCATGTCCTCCGCGTAGAAGAACTCGGAGTCGTGCGGCTCGGCGCAGTCGACCAGCGGCACGTCGGAGACCTTCTCGCTTCCGAAGGCGGCGTTCAGCTCCTCCTCGACGAAGCAGTCACCGACGTTGAGCTCGAAGACGTTGCCGCCGCCGATCACGGAGAGCAGGGCGCCGCAGCCGCTGAGTCCGAGCACGGCGCCGACGGCCGTCGCGGACACCAGGGTGGTGCGGATAGCGGGGGAGACGGAAGACATGAGGGTACTCCGGGTGTGTTCAGGGGTGATCTCGCGCGGGGGGCGCGAGTCGCAAGAGTTCCCCACCGGGCGGGGAATGTCAATTCGAAATAAAGAAAACGACGAATAGCGAATGGATGACTACCACCAGTGATACTTGCAGGCCCTGGCGGAGAGATTTCCTCGCCCAAGGGGTATGGGAACAATAAACCAGGCCTGTGACAGAACGCGGATCCGGGGCTCGGCCGGAGTGGCCGGGGCGCGGAACACCATTCGCCGCGAGTGGGGAAACCGTTGAGCCGTGGGCCCTTCCGGGGTTCGACGGTGGTTCGGCACACCGCCGGAGAAGACCCGGCGGGGCGAGGGGTGGCCGTGGGCGGAATCACACCCCGCACAACACGAAGGCCCTGGTCGATCGACCAGGGCCTTGTCTGTGCGTCGTCAGGGACTCGAACCCCGGACCCGCTGATTAAGAGTCAGCTGCTCTGCCAACTGAGCTAACGACGCTCGTCGTCTCGGGGGCCTTCGGCCCGCCGCGGCAACGGATTCAACTCTACCGGATCTCCGGACCGCCCCGAACCGGCGGCGGCTCCGTGTGGGGCACGCCACCAGGGTGAACGCGGGCGGAGGAGAAGACGAACGGTCCCGGTCGGGAGGCGTGACCTCCCGACCGGGACCGTTCCGGTGTGCGTCATCAGGGACTCGAACCCCGGACCCGCTGATTAAGAGTCAGCTGCTCTGCCAACTGAGCTAATGACGCTCGTCGTGTTCCAGGGCGGCCGGTGGGCCGTCCTCCCTGGCGACAACGACAACCTTAGCAGGACCTCGGGGCGGCCGCGAACCGATGGAACGGCCACTCAGGACGCCCCTGACCCGTGCTCGGGGCCGAGGCGAGGCGACGGCCCGGAACAAGGGGGCCTAGGTGAGAGCGAGGAAGACGATGACGGCCACGGCGATGACGAGGACCACACCGACACCGGCCAGGACGAGCGGAACGATCGGTCGGCGCGCGGGCTCGTCGGTCACGGGATTCTCATCGACGAAACGGCGGAAGTGCTGTGTGTTCCCCGCCGGGTCGACGTTGGGATCATTGTTCTGTGTCATGTGATCGACACTAGCGACTCACGCGGCCCGTGAGGACCCCCGAGAACGGATCGAACCGAGATCACAACCGCCCCTTGGGTTTCTCACGACCCACCGAGATCCTCTTCTCCCGCGTGGCCGGCGAAACTCACCCAGGCGAAAGCGGCGCGTAAGACCGGGGCTCGAGACTCGTGTCCGGTGGGCCGGGTCCGGCCGGTACTTCCCCGCGGCCGAGGCGGCCCTCCTCGGGCCCGGCGCGCAACACCGCGGCCATCCGAGCCGTGGGTGTCCCACCGCGCGCCGGGTCCACCCCCTCCACCGCCCGCACCAGGTCGTCCACCGACCGGCTCCGGCGG
>NZ_ANBC01000483.1 GCF_000341125.1 Nocardiopsis lucentensis DSM 44048
TGACTCCAGGAGCGCGACCGCCTCCTCCTGCTCCAGGGCGCCCACCGGCAGCACTCGCAGCCCGTCCCGAACCAGCAGGTCGGTCAACCAGTGCCGGCTGGTGACCACCGCCGCGCACCCGGTCCCCCCGGGCAACAGCGGACGTACCTGCCGGGCGGAGACCGCGTTGTCCAGGACGAGCAGGACGCGCCGGCGGGCGGTGAGCGTCCGCGCCCGCGCCGCCACCTCGTCCGCTCCCAGGTCCGGGGGGACCTCGGCGCCTCCGGTCAGGGAACGCAGCAGGCGGCGCAGCACCTCGGCCGGATCACGCGGCCGCCCGTCCTCACCGCGGAGGTTGACGTAGAGCTGCCCGTCCGGGAAGTGCGCCGCCGCGCCGTGCGCCCAGCGCACGGCGAGGGCGCTGCTCCCCGCACCCGCCGGTCCGCGCACCAGCACCCCGCCGGGCATCAGACCGCAGGGGTCGACCAGCCGGTCGAGTTCGGCCAGTGCCCGTTCCCTGCCCACCAGGGGCGTGACCGCCGCGGGCAGTTCGGCGGGAACCATCCCGGAATCGGGGGGATCGGCCGCCCGCCCCGACCGCACGGTCCCCTCCAGGCCCGCCGCGTCCGCACCGCCCAGGGCGCGGGGACGCGGAACGCGCGGCACCCGGTCGAGGTCGCCCCGCAGGATGCCGTGGAAGGTCTCCCGAAGTTCTCGGCCCGGATCCGCTCCAAGGCGTTCGGCCAGGACCGCGCGTGTACGCGCGTACACGCGCAGTGCCTCACTGGAACGCCCCGCACGGTAGAGGGCGACCATGCGGATGCGGGCCAGGGGTTCGCGTTCGGGGTGGTCTGCGGCGACCGGGGCGACCCGACGCGCGACCTCCTCGTGGTCACCGCGGTCGAGTGCGGCTCCGAACCCCTCCTCGGCGACGCGCAGCAGCTCCTCGTGCAGCGGAGCGACGTCGCGGGCGTGCAGGACGGTGCTGGTGACATCGCCCAGGACGGGGCCGCGCCACAGCCCCAGGGCGTGGATCAGCAGGTCGGTTCGGGCCCCCGGGGAGTCGGCCGCGCCGGCCCGGCGGACCAGGGATCGGAAGGTGAGCAGGTCGGATTCGGTCTCGTCGAGCTCGATCCGGTAGCCGCCCTCGCCGCCCAGGATGAGCGGTCGGCCGCAGTACGTGTCGAACAGGGCGCGGGCACGGGCCACGTGCACCTGGAGGGCACTGCGGTTGGCCTGGTCCGGCGGGACCCCCCACACGCGTTCGACGAGGTCCTCCACGGCCAGGGTCCGCCCCGCACCGAGGAACAGGGATGCCAGCAGGGCCCGACGCTTGCCGCCGCGCAGCGGGAGCGCGACCCCGTCGACCTCGGCTCCGAGGCGGCCGAGGACCGTGACGCGAAGGCTCCCGGACGGACGCCCCCTCGAGGGCGGTTCCGCGTGTCGGGTGTCGGCGGTCGTGGCGTACCGGCGTCTCGCCGAGTCGCGTCGCGACACAGCACCATCCCCCCTGCCAAACGGCGCCAACCTCAGCGGCGAGCCGTGACGCCCGACCCCAGAGTGCCCTCTGAACTGGGATTTCGCAATCTCCACCCAGGTACTTGCCGCCGGAGGCGTGCCTTGTCATCCTTGATTCTCCCGCTTTTTCCCTTCCGCGCGTTGACTCTGCACCACGACCGAAAGAAACTTTCCTCCATGGCGCAAATCCCGAAGTCCTCCGGCGACCAGGCCGCCGGGAACGCCCCCGCCCCCGCGGTTCCCACCACGGTCCTGCGGATCCGGTCGCTGATCCCGTCGCTCGCCCCGGCCGAGCGGCGGGTCGCCCAACGGATCGTCGACGACCCCGAGCGCGCGGCGGCATCGTCCATCACCCAGCTCGCCAAGGACTGCGCCACCTCCGAGGCCACCGTGATCCGCTTCTGTCGGACCATCGACTTCAGCGGTTACCGCGAGCTGCGTCTGGCCCTGGCCACGGAGGCCGGTCAAGCGCGCGGCGCCCGCTCCGGGGCGCCCGAGATGGCCAGCGACATCGACCCGGACGACACCCTGGTCACCGTGGTCCAGAAGATCGCCTACACCGACGCGCGGGCCGTCGAGGAGACCGGGGCGGCACTCGACGTCGACGTGCTGCGCTCGGTCATCGACGGCATGGCGGCGGNNNNTGCCGACCTGCAGCAGAAACTGCACCGGATCGGGATGACGTCCTTCGCGTGGGCGGACGCCCACGTCATGCTGACCAGCGCGGCACTGCTCGACGAACGGGACGTGGCGATCGGCATCTCCCACAGCGGCACCACGATCGACACCGTGCAGGCCCTGACCGAGGCGGGACGGCGCGGAGCGCGGACGGTGGCCATCACCAACTTCCCCCGCTCCCCCATCGGCTTCGCCGACCATGTGCTCACCACCGCGGCGCGCGAGACCACGTTCCGGTCGGGAGCGACCGCGAGCAGACTCGCCCAGCTCACGGTCGTGGACTGCCTCTTCGTGGGACTGGCTCAGAGCCGTTACACGGAGAGCCGCACCGCCCTGGAGACCACCTACGAGGCCGTCCGGGGGCTGCGCATCCACGACGACCGCAGACGCCGCAGAAACGGTGAGGTCCCCGACGCCGCGGGCGCGGGCGACGAGTGATCCGACCCGTCCCGCACCGCACCACGGTGACGGTGCGGGGACGACCACTCACGGAAGGGAACGGCTGCCGGTGCGGACCGAACAGGAGAGCGCTGTGCACAGCGGTACGGACGACGGCCCCGGGGAACACCGCGCCGCCTGGCCTCCGGGAGGCGGCGACACCGTGATCGTCCGGTCGCCCACCGAGGCCCGCAACTCGGGGACCCACGACATCGACCTGCTCTCGTCGCTGGACATCCTGCGGCAGATCAACGCGGAGGACGCGACGGTGCCGGCCGTCGTGGCCGCGGCCCTGCCGGAACTGGCGCGCGCCGTCGACCTGGGGGTGGCGGCGCTGGAGTCCGGCGCGGCCATCCACTACTTCGGCGCCGGCACCTCGGGGCGGATCGCGGCCCAGGACGCCGCCGAACTGCCGCCCACCTACGGCGTGCCCGCGGAGTGGGTGATCGCCCACCACGCGGGGGGCGGTGACGCCCTGGCACACGCGGTGGAGGGGATCGAGGACGACTGGGAGTCCGGACGGATCGACGCGGCCGGTGTGGCGCCCGGGTCACTCGCCGTGGGACTGGCGGCGAGCGGGCGCACCCCCTATGTGGGCGGCGCGTTGGAGGCGGCCCGGGAGCGGTCCGCGGCGACGGTACTGATCAGCGCGAACCCGGGTTCACCGCTGGCCGCGGGCGCGGACGTGCACGTGGGGATGGACACCGGCGCCGAGGTGATCGCCGGGTCCACGCGGATGAAGGCGGGTACGGCGCAGAAACTGGCGCTGAACGCGTTCTCGACCGCCGTCATGGTGCGGATGGGGCGGACCTACTCGAACCTCATGGTCGGTGTCGACGCCACCAACAGCAAGCTGCGCGGACGCGTGGTGACCATCCTGTCGCAGGCGACCGGACTGGGCGAGCGGGCGTGCGCGAAGGCGTTGACCGCGGCCAACGGCGACACCCGCGTGGCGCTGGTGTCGCTGTTGGCCGACGTGGATCCGACGCGGGCGGCGCGGGCGCTGTCCACGGGTGGGGGTCGTGTCCGCGCCGCCCTGGCCGAGCTGGGTGCACCCGACCAGACGGTGTGACCTTGCTTGCTCTGGGCCTCCGCTTCGCTTTGGCCCGTGTTCAGGCACCCCGAAGGCAGGGATTCTTCATCCTCGGCCACGCCTATCGCTCGTTCCTCGCTACGCGGCTCGCCTCGTCTTGCAGAACCCTGACGACGCCCGAACAGTAACCCCCTGGAGCCTCCGCTTCGCTTCGGGTGACCGCTAACCCTCCAGGGCCGTGTCGAGGAGGCCGAGCGGCGGCGAGCCCAGGTCGAGCATGGCCCGGTGGAACCGGGCGAGGGAGAACCCGTCGCCCCACCGCTCCCGGGCCCGCTCCCGGAGCGCGAGGATTTCCAGCTTGCCCCAGGTGTAGCGGCCGTAGGTGGGGTCGAAGGTGGCCCGATTGGCCTCGGACAGGGCCGCGGGCCCCTGGAGCGGTGTGTCCGTCGAGAAGCGGGTGGCCGCCTCCTCCACGGTCATCCCTCCGGTGTGCACGCCGATGGCGACGGAGAGGCGGGTCACGCGGATCAGGGCCTCCAGCCACACGCCGATCTCGTAGTGGGTCCCGGTCCAGCCCGGGTCACCCAGGCGTTCGGCCGCGTACGCGCCGAAGCCCTCCTCCAGGCACATCTCCTCGGCGTAGTGCGCCCACCCCTCCGCGAAGGTCATCGAGTGCAGGGCACGGCGGACCGCGCTGGGCGCCCGGCGCAACGCGCGGCCGTGGGAGTAGTGGCCGGGCGCCACCTCGTGGACGCTGACGGCGGGGAGGGTGGTGTGGCTGAACATCTCCAGCCACTCCGCGGCCTCCTCCGCCGACCAGGCGGGATCGGGCGGGGTGATGTGGTAGAAGGACGGGGTGTCCGCCTCCCACGGCCCCGACCAGGCCATCATCGCGGTGGCCCACCGCTGGGAGGGCGGGGAGGCGTCCACACTGCACTCGCCGTCGCCGTACGGAGCCAGGCCGCGTTCGGCGGTGAAGTCGAGGGCGAGGCGGGTCCAGCCACGTGCGGCGTCGAGGACGCCCTCGGCGTCCGGGTGCTGGCGCGTCAGTTCCCGGCTGACCTCCATAGGGTCACGGCCGGGCGCCAGGCGTCCGGTGGCCTCGGCCAGCCGTTCACGCAGGCGATCGCGTTCGGCGTCGGCTCCGGCGGCCAGGCCGGCGAGGTCGACGGTGGCGGCCTCGGAGACGCCCATGAGCCTGCTCAGGCCGTCCGCACCCAGCGCGGCGCTGCCGGGCCCGGAGACGGCGGCCTCCTCCACGTGGGCGACCAGACGGGCGTGGGCGGCCAGGGCGGTGCGGCGGACCTCGCTGGGAACGGTGTCGGGCAGCCCCTCGGCCGCGCCCCTCACCGCGCCCAGGAGCGACCGGGCGACGGGGGCGGAGAGGCGGTCCAGCGCCTCGATCGCGTGGTCCACGGTTTCGGGCCACTGCTCCAGGTGGGCCGTTCTGGCGCGGTCGCGCTCCTCCTCGGGGGCGTAGGCCCTGTCGTAGCAGGAGACGTCGAGCTCGCCGAGGTGGTGGAGCGGGTTGGCGCGGTGCAGCTGGAGTTCACCCAGCTCCACGCGGAGTCCGTCCTCGAAGGCGGCCAGGTGGGCCTCGTCGTGGGGGTCGTCGAGGCGGGCCCCGCCGAGGGCGGCCAGGCCCGTGCGGACCCCCTCGGGAGACAGGTCGGCGACGACGCCGTCGTACTCGTGCATGCCCGCGCCCTCGCGCATGGCACCGGGGGTGAGGTCGGCCAGCGCCCGCAGTCGCGGAAGAAGTTCGTGTCCTGGTTTCTCAGACATCCGATGACCCTAAACCACCGCCTCCACGGGCTCAGAACCCGGTTCGGCGAACGCCCGCGAACGGCGGGAACGTGAACACGGTGCGAACCCGGAACCCGACCGCCCGTCGGATCGTCTCCCCGGATGTGACGACCTCTGACTCCACACCTTCCGAGCCCGCCGACGACCGTGAGGAGCCCGTGGACCGGGACGAACGTGACGAGGACGACGCCGACGCGCCCGGGCGCCCCTGGCGGCGGATCCTCGGCGCTCTGACCGTGGCCGCCGTCCTGGTGGGCTGCGCACCGTTCGTGTGGTCGCTCGTGTCCACCTCCGCCGACCGCCACTCCGCCGCGACCGTGCCCGACCGCCCGGTGGCCCTCGTGCTCGGCGCGGGGGTGCGTTCCGACGGGCACCCGACCCTGTTGCTCGCCCGCCGCCTGGACACCGCCGCCGACCTCTACTTCGACGGCCGCGTCCAGGCGATCCTGGTCAGCGGGGACAACAGCGTCGAGCACTACAACGAGCCCGACACCATGCGCGGCTACCTGGTGGCCGCCGGGGTCCCCGAGGAGCACGTCGTCGCCGACTACGCGGGCTTTTCCACCTGGGACTCCTGCGCTCGGGCCAACGAGGTGTTCGGGGTGGAGGCGGCCACGGTCGTCACCCAGGACTTCCACCTGCCGCGCGCCGTGGGCCTGTGCCGGACGGCTGGGATCGACGCGG
>NZ_ANBC01000484.1:0-5065 GCF_000341125.1 Nocardiopsis lucentensis DSM 44048
CCGCGGCCGCGTTCCTCACGATGGCGCTGCGCCCCGATCCCGTGTTCCTCGGCGAGTACGAGTCCGGGGTGGACGACGCCCTGGCCGCCGCCTAACGTCCACCGAAGAGGCGCCCGAACAGGCCTCCGCGCTCGGCTGTCCGCCCCGGGGGCCCCGTCTCGGGGGTCTCGGCGGCCCGCGGTTGCGCGGGCTCGGGTTCCACTCCGACGAGTTCGCAGAACCGCGCGGGGTCCTCCGGCAGCGCCCAGGCGCCCAGGGTGTCGGTGAACTCCTCGTCCTCCCAGGCGGAGGCGGGCAGTTCGGCGATCGCCCACAGGACCTTGAGTGTCTCCTCGTCGTAGTCGGCCCGGGCGTGCTCCTCGGCCGAGTACTCCCGGGAGCGGGGGCCCAGCACCGTCTCCAGGCCGACTCCGGTGACCAGTGCGCGTGAGTCGGACTCGCCCTTGATCAGCCCCGGCAGCATGTCCAGTCGCAGTCGGCGGGCGCGGTCTCCGGCCCGGCCGAGCGCCAGGAACCCGAGGACCTGCGGGGACCGCGTGCCGCAGTGCGGCCAGGACTCGTTGAACAGGCCCTCGTAGCCGACGTGGGTACCGCCGCCGCGACCGATCCGGCGCAGCCCCTCGCGCGGGGTGTTCTCACCGTGGATGAGCACCGTCGCCACGGAGGCGGCGAAGGCGTTGTAGAGGTTCCCGCCCGCCATCTCGTGGGCGAGCGCGACGGTGATGTCGACGTCCTCGGGGCTGGCGAGCAGGCCGAGGGCGAAGAGTTCGGCGGCCAGCGGTTCCCCGTTGTCGATGCCGTTCCTGAGCTCGCTCAGCGACGCGGGCGCCTGGGGCGCGCCGCGCAGGTCCTTGGCGAGCAGGAACTGGGAGGCCCCGGTGATCTCGGCCGCGATGAACTCGGCGTCCTCGTGCAGGAAGGCGAGCACGTAGCTGACCCACTCCCCTGCCCGGTCCAGGCCGCCCCTGTTGCCGCTGCCCCGCAGGAGGGAGACCAGGTCGGGGACGCGCGCGCGGATCGCCTCGTGGGTGTCCAGTTCGGCCTGGAGGACGGCGGCGCCGTCGGGCTCTCGCATGACGGCCAGTCGGTTGCGCATGCGCCGGTACTGCTGTTCGTCCGGTGCCTCCTCCATCCAGCTCCGGTACTGCTCGCGTACCTTCTCCGCGTCGTTGGAGGCCGCCCAGGCGACCTCGTCCCGCCACTGCTGGAGGTCGCGGGGCTGCGGGAAGTGGTCCTCGGCGTGGCCGCTCACCAGTTCCAGGAGGAGGCTGAGCGGACGCCAGCGGTCGGTGATCGGGGTGTCCGGTGAGCAGGCGATGTCGACGAGGAAGTCGACCGCCCGGGGCGCGGCGCGGTGGCCGGGCGCGGGGAAGTGGATGATGTCGTGGAGCTCGGAGAGCGCCGCGTCGCTCCCGGCGAGGGATTCCAGGAGTTGGGGGACTCGCTCACCCCCCTCGGGGGCCAGAGCGACCCAGTCCACCTCCCGCGCGCCGTCGTGTGAGCCGTTACCCGTGGTCGCGTTCATTGTGTTCGTGGGTGTGGACCGCCCGTCCTCGGCGGGGAGGCGGCACCCACCTCCTTCCTGCTGGGAGCCTACAAACAAGCAGATGAAAGGTGGGAAACGCGGAGCGTCGTCCGTGCGAACCGGAAGGGCTCGCGGTCGGCTGCCGTCAGGGCTCCGCGTGGGCCGGGGCGGGGCGGCGTACGGCGTCGCGCAGGGCCTTGACGGCCGCGCCGACCTCCCGTGTGTAGCCGATGACCGTGGATCGCCGGCGGGCCCCCAGACTCGGGTCGCCGACGCCGACGGCGTCGATCCCGGCCGCGCGGGCGAGCGCGACGGTGCGTGGCAGGTGGAAGGACTGGGTGACCATCGTGGCCGCGTCGACCCCGAACAGGTCGCGCACCCGCACGCAGGTGTCCCAGGTCCGGTACCCGTAGCGGTCGGCGTCGATCCGGTCGGCCGGAACTCCGTGGGCGACCAGGTACCCGGTCATGGTGTCGGTCTCACGGCGGGAGACCTCGCGGTTGTCGCCCGAGACGATGATCCGTTCGACCCGGTCCTCCTCGAACAGGCGCACGGCGATGTCGAGCCTGCGGGCGAGCAGGGGCGAGGGCCCGTCATTCCAGGCCGCGGCGCCCAGGACGACGGCGACGGGCCGGTACGGCACGGTCAGCGGGCTCCTGCGCCGGCCGGCGCTGGCCAGGTACGTCCACGCGAACGGCGCCAGTGCCAGGGCCGGCGCGCCGACCCCGATCGCCACGATCCACACAGCCACCACGGCCGCCTTCCTCTTCCGACGCGTGTGCGCACCCATCATGGCCTACCGGCGGGGTGCCGGCGCCGGGGCCGTCGGACGGCACGGGTCGGAGGCACCGACCGTCGCTTTGTCGTTCCTCTGAGCCATCATGGGTGCGCCCGGTCGAGGCCGGGCGGCGCCGGAACCCACCGCACGAGGTTCCCGGTTCCGGAGCGCTTTGCCACCGACCGGCACCGGGTACCGGATGTCCAGGGTGGTTGAGGACTCTGCCGGGGTAGGACGGACCCCGGCAGGGCCCTGAACCACGCGTGGTCCGCGTGCTCCGTGCCGTACACGATCCCGCGCGGGGGCGGGCACGGACAGGGCGTGTCCGGATCCGGCCATGCCGTTGGCGGTGTGATCGGCCGACCGGGCCCTCCCCCGCCGTCCGCGCTCCGCGGCGTACCGGCCGCCCCGGTTCGCCTCGTCCGGCCCGTCACGGCGCGTTCCCGTTTTCGGTCGTCGCCGTCCCCGGTCGAGGACACCTCACCTCCCCCACGACCACCGACCGGAACAGGGCTTCGATCATCCAGGGCCCGAGTTTCGGACAGGACGATAAGGCACTTACGGACTTAGGAGGCGCAGGAAGAACCGCAGGTCACGGGGCCCACCGCGACGAGCCCGAAGAGAGTCTCCCGAACGCATCGAACTGACTTCCGTAAACGTGCTTTTGACCTGCATGAACATGATGCCTCACACTCGCCTCGAACATGCCGAGAATCGCCTTCATCGCGGCGTTTGCCGGAATTCCGCCGCGAGCATCATTCACGTAGAGCGACGGCGCGCCGAACGCCGCCACCCGCCCGACACCATCCGCTCCGACCGCCCAGTACAGCCCGACACCACTTGGTCGAAGACCGGAGGAAACCACGACGTGTCCGCCCTTGCGATCGCCCCGACGTTTCTCAGCGACTTCTCCCGCCTCACGCCCGACGTCCAGCTCCTCGCGCTGAGCGCGATGCGCGCCTACCAGGCAGGCGACCACCCGGCTCTGGAGACCGTCGAGGGCGCCGCCGACCCGCGCGTCCGGGTCGTCAGCATCGCCCCCGACTGGTCCGGCGTCGTCCTGCCCAACCCCGAGGTCGAGGAGCGCGATCCCGCCGACCGGCCCGAGGACGACACCCCCCGGTACCGCCTCATCGCCGTGCGCCCCCGCGACGAGGCGCTCCGCTTCGCCCGCGGACTGCGCCCCGGCGTCCCCACCGTCGCAGGCCCCGGGAACGTCGACCCCACGCCCACCGGTCCGCCCGAACTGTCCGGGGCCCTGCGCGCGCCCTTCGACCAGTGGCAGATCACCCTGCACCCCGACCAGCACGAGCTCGCCGAGGCGCACTTCAACGGGTCCACACAGGTCACCGGCGGCCCGGGGACCGGAAAGACGGTCCTGGCCCTGCACCGCGCCGCCCACCTGGCCCTGCGCGACGCCGCCGCCCGCCCCGACGACCCTCGCGAGTCGGTCCTGCTCACCACCTACAACCGGTCGCTCGCCCAGACCCTCTCCGACCGCCTCGACCAGCTACTGCCCGACCCCGGCACCCGCTCCCGCGTGCGGGTGGCCACCATCGACAGCCTCGCGCGCTCCGTGGTCCAGGCGCACTCCAGCGTGGCGCCCCACCTCATCAGCGGGGACGAGCTGGCCCAGCGCTGGCGCGCGGTGGCGGTCGCCGACGGACTGCCCTTCTCGGGCCGCTTCCTCGTCGACGAGTGGGAACAGGTCATCCTCGCCCAGAACCTGGAGCTGCTGCCGCAGTACATCCGCTGCGAGCGCAGCGGTCGGATCCAGCACCTGGCCCCCGAGCACCGCCGTCAGGTGTGGGAGACGGTCCGCCGCTACGTCGGAGCCATGCGTGTGGAGGGTCTGTGGTCGCACCCCCAGCTGGCGGCCGAGGCGGCGCGGCTGCTGGAGCGGGGCGAGCCGCTGTTCCGGCACGCCGTGATCGATGAGGCCCAGGACCTGCACCCCGCCCAGTGGCGGATGCTCCGCGCCGCCGTGCCGGAGGGCCCGGACGACCTGTTCATCGTCGCCGACCCGCACCAGCGGGTGTCCGACAACCGGGTCTCCCTGGCCTCCCTCGGCATCAACGTGCGCGGGCGCGGACACCGGCTGCGGGTCAGCTACCGGGTCACACAGGAGATCCTCGACTGGAGCATGCCGATCCTGGGCCGTCGTGCCGCCCTGGGGATGGACGACGACGCCGACACCCTCGCCGGTTACCGTTCCCTCCTGCGCGGTCCGGCGCCGGTGGTGCGCGGGTGCGCCAACCGCGCCGAGGAGATCAGCGCACTCGGCGACTGGGTCCGGGTGTGGCTGGAGGCCGGGGTCGACCCGGGCGATATCGCCGTGGCCGGACGCAACCAGTGGGTGGCGCGCGGTGTCGCCAAGGAACTGGAGGCGCGCGACGTGCGTACCGCACCGTTGGAGGGCCCCGACGGAGGCGAGGCGGTGCGGGTCGGCACGATGCACCGGCTCAAGGGACAGGAGTTCCGCTGTGTGGCCCTGGTGGGGGTGAGCGACCACCTGCTTCCCCCCAAGGCGGCCATCGAGGCGGCCGACGGCGACCAGGTCGCCCTGGAGCACACCTTCCAGCGGGAGCGGACGCTGCTGTTCGTCGCCGCGACGCGGGCCAGGGACGCGCTGTACGTGTCGCACGTGGGCCGGCCCAGCCGCCTCATCGCCGACTCCTGGTGAGCGGGTGACGGGGGCGCCGTGCTCGGCGCCCCCGTCGGATCCGGTCCTCAGGCCCCGCTGTAGCGGCCGGCGAAGCCGG